>DUUN01000705.1 GCA_012841535.1 Gallicola sp.
AAATCTAATAATTTTTGATTTTTTCTTTCTGGTCTTTTTCTTGCCATTAGAAAATCCTCCTTTTAAGATAATTATATTTTACCTTAAGAGGAGGATTACTCATACACAAATTATTTCACAGTCTCCCGTAAATCTAAATTTATCCCTATCTCTTTTAAATGAATGAAGGAAGTCACTAGCTACTGTGGATAGCTCTATTACTTCTATATTTTCTATCAACAATCCATTCTACATAATTTTCTAAAATTCTTCTTTTTTAAATATTATCTTTAAATAAAGTCCATAATATAGACACGAAGTAAAGCAAATTATATACTATAGCCTTTTAAAATAGATAATTTAATTTTTGTTACTTCCCATTCATGAAAATCATATCAATCACAATCATGATCTAATATCTTTAATTAATGAATTTTTATTAATATCCCATTAAGGCAACAGCTAATGGATAGCCTACTACAGCTGCAGCAATAACAGTGATTACCATCATTAAAGAACCATATTTCAACATTTGTCCTGTTGTTGTATATCCAGTTCCAATGGCTAAGGCCACATTGGGATGAGCAGGTGGTGCTGCAAATGCAAACGCACCCATCATACCTATTAAAACAGCAATACCTGGTGCACTAATTAATCCATTAGATGTTAAAGCTATTGGAATTGCTACGGCACAAACAACTGTTATAGTAACCATGTTAGATGATAAGTTTGTTTGTATAGATGCCCATACCAGAAAGATAATAACAAGAACAATTGGACTCATACCCTCAAGTGCTGGACCTATACTTGTTGTTAACCAATCAGTTAAACCAATTTCACTATTAGTCATAGCTGCCCCTATTCCTAACGTGCTTGCTGCCATAATTATACTTCCCCAAGAAATTCCCTTACTCATAACTTCTTTGAAATCTAATAATTGTTTACCGTCAATTGTAATTAAGAATAAAGCAACTGCACCTAATAAAGGTGGAAAAGCAGTACCCTTAGCATTAATATAATTAGATATATTTGGCATTATTGGCTCAAATATTCCTGGTAATACCCATAATGCAATAACGACAAAGAAAATACTTAATATAGTTATTTCTCTTTTATTCATTGGTTTAATATCTTCTTTAAGTGAATTCATATCAACATCCGTAAATTTTGACATATCAGGTTTTAAAAATAGCTTAAATATTAACATCATGCCTACAAAAGCTATAAGGCCTACGGGTATGCCAACTCCCATATATTCAGCATAATTTATAGTTTGCCCAGTTGCTGTCTCATAAAATCCCATAGCCATTATGCCAAAAACATGAGCTATTGGTGTCATCCCAGATGATAAAGCACAAGAGATTGTCTGCCCCATTATTAAAGCATTTGCAAGTTTATCATCTTTTTCTAGTTTAAGTAAATTGCATATTTCCTCCATTATAGGTAAATAAATTACAAATAATACCGCAGGAGACATTACTAACCCTATGAGCAAAACAGAAAAACAGTATAATGTTAAAAACCACCATGGTCCTCTTCTAGCAACATTACTTGTAATAAAATAAACAGCTGTCCTCTTTACAAAAGATGTTTTAGATATTGCATAAGTACACATAAAAGTAAACAATAAAAACGAAAAAGTCGAGCTACCAATTGATCCTGCTATCATACCATTAAAAGAAATCTCTGGGATAAATGCAAGTCCAGCTAATCCAAGTAGACTTGGCCAGTCAATTGATAATGTTAACCACAAGATCAGAGTCCCAATAAGCACTCCCAATACTTGCATTGCAGATGCTGACATTCCTTTAGGTCCTGGTATAAATCTGGAAGAAACAATAATTAGTAATGAAATGAAGATTAAAAATTTTCTTTTATTATCATTGCTTACATTATTCTTAGTAATACTATTTGACATATTATCACTCCTTTATATTTTCTATACTTCTACTTTATTATCATTAAAAATAAGGGTAACTCCATTTCTTTAACTAATTCTTTAAATAATGACAACTTTGTGGAGACAATAATCAAAAAAGTTATTGTCTTTTTATTTCTTAATCTCAAACAATAATAAACTCTACAATTTGACCATTTTTATTCATACATTAATTAAGTTTTAATACCAAATTACTAAACTTCATTAACACCTAAATAATAGCCCCTTGCCTTCTTAATTCTGCTTGTATCTCTTTTACATCATATGCATCCTTATCCATTGTCATCGCAGCAGAGACTCCAGCTGCATGTCCAGTAGCAAAACCTATTCCCATTACTCTTACGGAAGCAAATGCAACTGAATCTGCTGATATGGTCCTACCACCACACCATAAATTGTTTGAATTTCTAGGTTTAAGTACCCCTATTGGTATATCATAGTAATCTCCATCTTCCATATACATGTATTCAGCCATTTTGTTAACATTTGTATGCTTTTCTATAGGCCAGGCTCCTCTACCTATTGCATCGTCGCTTTTCATTCCTTGTATTACGTCTTCTTTAGTTAGTGTATATTCTCCAATTATTCTTCTGGATTCTCGAATTCCCAATTTTGGACCAGTTTGAACGAGAGTACAGTTTTCCATTCCTGGTAAATATTTCCTAAATGCTTTGATATAAGATTGGGCTTGTCTTCTAACATTCATTTCAGCCGAAGTTAATGTTTCTGCATCTAAAGAATCTATATTTATGCTAGGAAGAATTGCAAATACATAATCTGTCTCTAAATCTTTTCTTATAACAATCCCAGTCTCTTTAGTTAAGTATTTAATCCCGCCTTCCTTTGCAGCATTAATAGCAGCTTTTATTGAGCTTGGACTAAAGTCCACATCTTTACCGACATGATCTATTCTCATCATGAGTGTAGCTGCTTGTGAGTTACCCTTTCCATCCCCAAAAATTGTCTCAATTTCTGATAAATGTGCTAAGTTTGCATCTCCAGTAGCATCCACGAACGATTTCCCTTCTATAGTAAATTGCCCTTCGTCATCGACACAATCAAGTGATATAATTCTACCATTTTCTTTTGTTACCTTAATAACCTGACTATGCAATAAACAGTCTACTTCTGATTCTGCTAATATTTCATCTAGTGAGAATTTTGTTGATTCAGGGTTTAGGACAACGATTGCATTTCCAGCAGTTGATAATTTATAACCATCGTATTGTCCTAGTTCTTTTAGCTTTTCTAGAACCATATTGCCTACTCCACCAACTATCTGTTCAGGATTTTCACCATTAGTAAAAAAACCACAGTATGCAGCAACATTTGAATGAGTTGCTTGTCCACCTAAATATGGATTTCTTTCAATTAATATAGTCTTTGCTCCTGTTTTTGAGGCACCAATTGCAGCAGCTATACCTGCTGAACCTCCTCCAACAACAACAACGTCATAACTTAAATTCCTTTTCATTAAAATCTCCTCCTTATCTCTATCTAACTAAAGTATAATTTCTAAAAAACACTTTGTAAAATACTTAATAACTATTTAAGCAATAGCCAAAAGCTATTTCTTTTAAAACTCCTATACTAATTTCTAATAACAACCATTGAAAGAATAATTTATTATGATAAGATAAATACAAATGTGTCGCTAGATATTAATAACAATTCTAATATGGAAGGGAGTAATTTTATGGAAATACATCAACTTTTATATGTTGTTACAGCAAGTAAATATTCAAACTTTACTAAAGCAGCGAAGGTTTTAAATATATCACAACCGTCCTTATCAAATCAGATAATAAAGTTAGAAGATGAATTTAATATTAAGTTATTTGAAAGAAGACCCCACAAAGTTTCCTTAACAGCCGCAGGACAGGATTTTGTTAAATACGCAACGAAAATTCTAAATGACATTGATAATCTATCTGAATTGATGCAAAACCATGCTGATTATAAAACTGGAAGCATAAAATTAGGGGCACTTTCAATAATGTTGCCATTGGGAATTTCTGACATAATAAATGATTTTCATAAAATATATCCTAATATAAAAATAGATCTAAAAGAAGCCGGGAGTTCTAGATTATGGGATATGTTAACTACTCATGAAATAGATATTGGATTCTTACTAATGGACGATGATAAACTTCCTAATATTGGAATCAATGTAAAATATGAAAAATTAATGGAAGATAGTATTATGGTTGCACTATCTAAAGATCATAGACTAGTAAATAAAGAAAAAATAACATATGCTGATTTAGAAAAAGAAAAACTTATTGTTGGAGGTTCAAATTTTAACTTTCATAATATTATAATTGACTCATTGATTAATAACGGTATTAAACCCAATATTGTCTCAGAATGTGAGCAAATATATACATCTCTCCAATTAGCTAATGATGGTTTAGGTATAACTTTCATCTCTGAGCCTGTTGCAAAATTTTATAATTTTGATAATTTAAAACTACTCCCCATGATACCCGAAAAGAAACGCTCCATTTTTATAGTTACACTAGATAATCTAAAATATCTTCCTTTGGTTGAAATTTTCTATAATTTTGTTTTAAACAAATATATCTAATATTCTTGACTTTCAAACATAAAAAACCCATGGAGTCACTTTGTTTTTCAGACTTAAGCAACTCTATGGATTTTATATTCTATTTCACATAACCACCAATGACCCCATCAATCCAAATTTAGCACGACACAAGACCAATGGTTTAATAAAAAAATCATCGTACATACATCAGTAAACCAAGTCCAGACATTTGCTATGAACAACTGCCTTATTTCAGTTAAACTAGCCAGTTCCAAGATGGCACCTTTAGACATATTTACTATATTACAAATTAAAAACAGCTATAATTTTAAAATTAATAATGGTGCTTCTAAAAAATACTTCGCAAAAAAGATTATATTGAGTCTGGATATGGGATGAGTATTGTCAATGATATTGTTTATAAATTAAATGGAAATATCAAAATTGATCGTATAGATAATGAATTTACCGTCACCATTATCTTGAACTTAA
>DUUN01000501.1 GCA_012841535.1 Gallicola sp.
GTTAGTAAAGATGATTTTAATCGTATTGAGGGTAACACAGCACAACTTAAAACAGATACTGATTCGCATGAGGCAAAAGATGCGACAACATCTCAAAAAGGGCATGTTGAAATTGCTACTAATGCCGAAACGGGTGCAGGAACAAGTGCAGAATTAGCTGTTACGCCCGCTGGATTAATGTATGCTTTAGAATTACTTGGCTTAAAAGCAGCAAAAGTGTCAACTGAGACAAATCTGGACAATTACCGGAACAGCGGTACATTTATTACACCCGCATCCGGGGTTACAAATCTTCCAGCGGGATGGGCGCAAGCTAGACATGTAGTATTAGTTGCAGGAAATAGCAATTATTGCCTGCAAATTTTAGCATCTAATAGCTCAGGCAAAATAGCTTATAGAGTAGGTGCTACTCTTGGCGATTGGAAAGAATTGCTCAACCCGTCTGGGTTCACAATGACGGGAAATCTTGTAGCCAAAACAGGAACAGATTATACAACAAAGAGGGTTAGAAACTGTGTATATAAAATTGGTGCTGATTTCACAACATCAGAACTTGCTAATGGTGATATAGGGTTTATTTACGAGTAAAGAGGTGAGATTGTGGCTGGAAAAATTCAAGCAAATATCGGTGGAGTTATAAAGAACATTAAAAAGATACAAGCAAATATTGGCGGAGTAATAAAAAATGTAAAAAAAGTTCAAGCCAATATTGGCGGAACTATAAAAACCATATGGACGAGCGTTAATCGTACACCAAGAATATTTTGGGCTTCATATTATCATGATGACTACGGTGATGATAAATATCATACAGCCGTTGGTATGCTAAATTATTCTGGTGGGAGTATTTACAAGAATATAGGGCATAATGCGGAAGTAATAACGGGAGCGGTAATGGATGAGGATGGGTATGGGTACACTGTAAGTGCAGCTGCTAGATATAATAGAAAGTATAACCCTTCGGGGACTCAGGTGCTTGCAGTACAAAACGGTGCTACTACTGACGATATTTTCCAGTACCAATGCGTACAAAAAATGAATGATGACTTACATTATGTAGTGGCTTCGAGATATCCTCCAAGTGGTGAAACAATGAAGGTATTTAAGGTGCGAATGAGTGATTTAGCAGTGGTTAAGACATATAATATTTCAGACTCGGTGCAAGGCAATGGTAGCATATCTTTAGCTTTAGACAAACTAAATCGTTGCTATGTAGGATATACAGATTCAGGAGGGATTGATAGACTTATAAGACTCAGCAATGAACTCGTATATGATTCAAGCTTTGGCAAAAAGTCAATTGGTGTTGGTATACCGATGTTATGTGATAGTGACGGGAATATAATAATGAAATCAACGCAATCACCTTCGTCATATGTCTATTATCTTAAAAAGTACACACCATCTTGGGAGCTTGTATATAGTATTGATTTACAGACTACTAGTTCAAGTGAATTTAGTGTGGGTGTTGACCGTACGGGAAACGCATATCATGGTGGTAAAATATATTCACCATCAGGAACCGAGATAGGAACATACAGTGGTGTAACCTTTAATGATTTTGATTGTAATGATAGAATTCTAATGATTACTATGCCAACTATACGGTTAAGGACTATATCATCCGTAATATGGTCATATACAATTGTTTCTGGTGCAACCACAAATCAAAACCCACGAGGAGGCTTTGAAATAGGTAGAGTAGGAACCCATGGTAGTGCATGGTAATTAAATTGTAATGGTAATTAAATTGTAAAGGAGTTTTATTATGACTAAAGTATTTTTATCATCTGATAGTATATCAGAAAAGGCTGAAGTAACATTTGTTCATTATATGCCTTTTGATGAGGTAGATGGTATGGGAAAATCTGAAGAAGAATTAAACCAAATAGGCATAGTAGTCGAAGTTCCTAAAGAGAGTGTCGAATCAGATACAATATTTGAGGCAATATTTGGGGTTCCACGCATAGTAGGCAATACGAGTATGCGTGTATTCTTGAATTATTTTACACATGAACTTTTTTATGAATATGAGGAAATTCCTCCAAGACCCTTAACTCCTGAAGAAGAATTAGAACAACTTAAAGCTGATAAAGCACAATTGGAACAAGACATCATTATGACACAAGCAGCAGTTGACTTTATACTTATGAACTTTCAACCCATAATATAGAAAGGAAGTGAAGGAGG
This sequence comes from Gallicola sp., assembly GCA_012841535.1. Classification (GTDB taxonomy): domain Bacteria; phylum Bacillota; class Clostridia; order Tissierellales; family Peptoniphilaceae; genus Miniphocaeibacter. Next base: position 2,191 of record DUUN01000501.1, read on the forward strand.
TGGAACAAATGGCGATGTATTTAGCAAAAGGAATCATGGATAGTAGACTGGACTATGCAGCGGTGTTTTCAAGACCTATTTATTTACAGTTCAAGGATGCTGTAGATGACATCTTAATAGCAGAGGGTAGACATGATTTAATAGTTTAAATGAACTTACTACTCAAAATTATGAGAAGCTAACTGGTATGGAGGTGGAATATGTCAGAGCAGGAAATTGCA
>DUUN01000740.1 GCA_012841535.1 Gallicola sp.
AATCTTCAATATCTCTATCTTTTGATAAATGACCCTGATATACTATATAGTCTTCTTTAATAAAAATATTTTCAGTTTTATTGTGTTTTATATGTGGGGATATGTTTAAAACATTTACTGTATTTTTTAGCTTGTAAACAGATTTCAAAATTCTTTCTCTTTCTTGATTAGCAGCCACAACAAGATGAGCATGTTTTATACTGAGTTTTTCTAAAAGTAGGAAGAATGATTTTCTCAAATTATTCTTTGTCTCTTTTCTTTCAATCAATAACTCATGTGCATCATAAACCCATTTTATATTGTAAAAGAGATTTATAAATCTTCCGATAAAAACTAAATAATAATCATGCAAATATAATAGTTTTATTTTTTGTCTGTTTACAATACTGTATTTCACAACAAAATACCAAAAAGTAAGTAATAATAATCCTCCTTTATGCTTAGAGTTGAAAGAAAATGAGCCAAAATGACTATTTAGGTATGATTCATCGCTGTTACATGAAATGACAACAACTTTTTCTCCTAAACTACTAATTGTTTCAGCAGCTCTAATAACACGTGCATCATATTGAATGGCATTATATACAACCATTAAAATAAATTGATCGTTTTGTTTCTTATCTATCATATTTGATTTTATATCTCGAGTAAAAGTATAGAATAATAAAAAAGACAAGTAGAATTTTTAGAATATAAGGCAGACCAGAACCCGTTCCTCCTCTATTGATGAAATAAGTTAATTCAAATACTGAATAAAAGAGTAAAATACCCATTTGATGATGCCTATTAAGTATCCTAAAAGTGTAACCAACTAACAAACCAACCAATAAGCTATGAATCCAAAAAAGATATTTGCCAAAATAGTACACACTCTCACCAACAAGTCCTGGCAATACAATATAAAAACCACGTTGTCCGGAATCAATACCTAAAAGTAATCCAGCTATTTCATCACCTTTCAAACCGATATCTCCTTTCAGAAAGCCAGGAATAGGAAGAGTAATTAACCATTTAAAGTATGTAATTAAATTATTTATGTCAAAAGGTTCATTATAGATAGTGGAAAACCAAAGTGGATAATTTGACTCATAGAAAATTAAATGCTCTAATGCTTCGAAAGTATTATCTACGCTCGCAGTACCACCGATTCTTATTTGAGTATAATTGACCATAAAAATAATCAAAGTTGGCAAAAAAACAGCAAATGAAATAACAATAAGTTTTCTCATTCTAGGTAAAAACACATACAAACTGGCGATTATTATAAATAAATATTGAAGCATATCTCCTCTCCCAATATAACCTACTCTACAATAATCTATATACGGGATGATGATTAATAAAAGTACTAATTTCCATGGTTTAAATCTGTACTTATACAATGAAAGGAAAAAAAATGGAGATAGAATACTTAACAAGTAATATCTAATTGACTCAAAAAAACTCGACTCTTGTGTTTCAAATCTTTCAGCGAAAACACTCGTTAAATCAGGAGCAGGAGGAACTATTAATCTATGAAGTAAGAACTGAGGGTATATTAAAGATGTTAATTTAAGCAGAAAAAAAACTATAATTATGGTTGTACCATATTTATCAATCAATTCAATAAGTTTATTTTCTGTTGATTTACGAACAACATATTTTTTGTTTCTGCCCCTTCCTAAATATAAACCTATACTGATAAAAAATGTATATATTACATAATAACTAAAATAGTGTTCATCAACTTCTTTAAGACTACCCCCTAAACCAGAATAGGTAAAAAAGGCTAACAGGAATAATCCGAAGAAAAGTTTTGAATTAAAATCCTTCAGTTTGAATATCCATACAAAAGGAAGAATTGTAACTAAAATTATCAGAAGAAGTCTATTTGTATCAAACATTTTTAACCTTTATATTTGATATGTCTACTAATTCGCCCATTTTCTGAAGTAAACTCAATTTAGCGGTTCCATGACCAGGCGTGAAAGTAAGTTCACTAAAAATAGGTTTATTGTCTATTTCATAAAAATCAACTCTGACAAAAGGAAAGGGTTCAGATAAACTTTCAGCAATCTTTAGCATTTTATCGAGTGAGTGAGGTCTTTTTATAAACTCAGCAATGGGCAATCTATCATTGATAAATTCTGGAAGGGGTTCCCAATCTGTATTATAAATCATTCTTTTAGTGTTATGAGAATTTAATTCACGTTCTGTAAATACAAAAATATACATTGGTTTACCATGAAAGCAATAAAACTTATAATCGGTCAATGTCTTATTGTAATCACCATTTTCGATTAGATATTTTTCAGCAAGAATCAAAGGCTCAATGCGAGA
>DUUN01000284.1 GCA_012841535.1 Gallicola sp.
AATAACCTTTTTCGTTACATAATGCCGTTATTTCTCCATATAGCAACTTAGCATTAGGCGTTAATTCGTTATCATATCTAACATTTGCAGGTATGACTGCATAATAAGACTTTTTCAATTTATCACCCTCCTATTAAGCTACTAGGGGATAACCCCTAGTTAGCCTTTTAAAACTGTTTCTGACAATTCATGCACAATTCTCTGCCAAAATGCTTTTTGGAATAAGCTGCAACTCCTTGCTTTATTTCAGTTCCACAGCTAGTACATATTAGTCTAGGGCCTTTTGTTGCTAGGTTATTACCATCTTCATTTCCTACAACTTCATCACTTTCAGCCAATTCCTCAAAAGCAGTCATTCCTATATTTGTCAAATCCCTTAATGCTCTAGCCTTAGCACGGGTCTCAGCCATTCGGATTAAATGAGGTGCTATATTTTTATTTACATTGTTTGGGCTAGCATCTCCATATCCATGAAATTCTTTTCCATCTTCTGTTACTGCAATTGCCTTCATAATACATAAATATTGATTTTCTTCATTAGGTAATTGAACTATATCTGTCTTTATGCTTTTAAGTTCCATCTGATGGGCTACATCAAGTAGCCCTTCATATGTTACAAATTCCTTGCCCTGCAAACTCACTATAAACTTCTTATCAATATTAGCCATTTACAACATCCTTTCTACCCTTCTTAAAGTCGATAATAATTCAGTGTTATCTATTGTTCTCATCTTCCATATCTTATTAATTAACTCTCTTATTTCTGCTTTAGCCGATTCAATATCTGGTTCGTCTGATAATTCTAAATGTCTATCTGCAAATAATAGAATTCCATGCCATTCATTTATATTTTGAGACCTTTTATCAAGGAATACTACCTCGTAAGGATAGTCATAATCTCTATCTACATCAATTATGGTTGCTTCCTTACCTATCAATTGATATAATTCTTGGTTATCTTCTGGCACATCAACAATTTTCACTCTATCGTATTTGCTAAACATTTATACTTCCCCCTTTGTAGTAAAACTTGCTGTTTTCTATATCCATCAAGTTGTTTTCAAGATGTGATTCCATAACTTCTAAACTATAAATAACATTATCTATATTGCCTTCTTTTAAGTTTTTTAAGTTCTGCTTGATAGTCTTTAGTAGACTCTCTAAATCTTCTTTGGGTATCATAAACATTGAATTTCCACCTCAATTTGATATAATTTAGTTAACGATATTTTTCTTATTGGTCTTTTCTAGTTGCCGCTAGATAGACCTTTTTCTTTTTTTATGCTTGTCCCTTTTCTCGTCTAAATAAATGTAGGCTAGTCCAAATACTGCGAATATGACTGCAGGTAAGAAATTTTTTAAAACAAGTAATGTTGCTTGATAAATAATCAATATGTCATCCACTAACTCACCTCCTATTCATTTGAAGTTTTAGAGTCATCCTCATAAAACTTAGTCCAGTTAAAATCCAATACTTTAGCTATTTTTTTAGCTGTATGGACTGGTACATCTCTATTTCCACTCTCTATCAATGAATAGTAACTTTCAGAAATATTTGACTTTGCAGCAACTTCTGCCATTGTGAAGTTTTTATTTTTTCTTGCTTCATACAACCACTTTCTCATTATTACACCTCCTAAAACTTCAATGTTGACTTTACATATTGTGTTCTTATTTATATAATAAACTAAACATTACATATTGTCAAGCGTTTTTTAAAAAAATAATTTGATTATCTTGGACTATTAGAGCGACATTTTATAACTTTTTCTATATTTTATGAGAGGTAGGAATAGTCTACTTCTTTAAGTATTCTTCAAATAACTCTTCTATTATTTCATTTACATTTTTTCCTTCTTCTATTGCTCTAACTTTTATCTTTTTTAATAATTCCTCATCAATATTTGTAGTAAATTTAACTTTTTTCTTTTTTTTCATGATACCACTCCTTTTATGCAATATAAAGTGTAGCCTTATATTAAATTTTCTTGTTTTAAACTGATGTAATTATTTTCATCATCAATAACGATATGGTCTAATACTCTAATTCTTATCTCCTTTTTTATTTTACCTCCCTTAAAACAACCTCTATATAACCCTCATCTTCCCTACAATCCATTATTTCTACTATTTCCATTTTAGTTTCAGCTGGTACTAATACTTCTGCTTCATCTACCATATCTGCATCTGCCCCTAGCAAATCCATTAACTCTAGATAGACTTCATCTTCTGATAATTCTTCCGCTAATTCTTCTGCTTCTTCCTGTTCCATTTCTTCTGATAGTAAATCTAACAGGTAGTCAAATTGTAGGTATTGTACTTTGTAGCCTTCTATTCCTTCTACTGATAATACATATTCAACCTCTCTCTTTAATTCTGGGCTAAACCCCATATTTCTTATTTCTGCATTTCTATCTGTCCAACTTGTCGCTCTTCCTAAATTATCCCATATTTGCCCTACTTTAATATCTAATTCTTCATCTACTGAAATTACCCTATATAAGTCTGTTTTGTAGTTTTTTAAATTTGCTATTAAGTTTCTTTTTTCCTTGTTGCTTATATCTTTTTGTAATATTTCTTTTATTTCCTCTCTGTTGTTAAATCTCATCTTCATCTCTCCTTTCACTTATATTATATACGTTTATACGCATATTGTCAACACTTTTTTTAAAATATTTTAAAATTATTTCTCAAAAAATAAAAAAAGACCGGGAAATTAATCCCTGTCGTCGATTCCTTCTACAGTATTTTTAGCCCCTGAATAAAGTCCTACTGCAGATAATCCGATATAAATTCCTTTTACAATTCCCTCAATAATATCACCACCACCAAATAAAGCGATACCTATACCCAATCCTAAAATTA
>DUUN01000376.1 GCA_012841535.1 Gallicola sp.
CCCTGCCTAATAATGATTATGTATATTGGAGGACAACGATGACAGAGATTAGACAGGCAACAAAAAGTGACCTGCAAGAAAAAGGTGAACTGCTTTGATGTATATATAAACATGTTTTAGAATAGGTCGAAATCAAGCGGAAGGGGAGAGATCTTCCTTAGGGACTAATTTTTTGTTCGAACTTTTGTCAAATGTAAGTGTTTTCCCTAAAGGAATAATAAATACAATTACCAGCAACATATATATTACAATGCTCATAAATCCTGCATTTACATTTAGAATATCATTGATCTTACCTATGACCCAATTAAAAATCATAGTGATTCCTCCAGTCGCAGCCATGACAAAACCCATAACCGAACTGGTTCCAGAAGTATATTCCTTCATTATTATTGAAATCATTGTGGGAAACATTATTGATACAAAGAAGCCAATACATGAGAATAGAAAAGCAAATTTGTTGCCTAACAGCATTCCAGATGTAAAAAGTAGGATTGAGGCAATTGTAAAATAAAGAATTATTTTAATATAACCCAGTCTCTCCGCAATATGGCCTCCTATTAATCGACCCAGCATAAAAGCAGCAAAGAAAAAAGTCATGTATAAAGAGCTTTGATCTACATTCATTCCTCGGACGGCCTGGAGAAAGTTCACCAGCCAGTTTGCCATTCCAATATCTGCAGTATTACAAAAACCTAAGGTACCAATAATAAGCCATATTTTTTTATCTCTCATCATCTGGGCAATGGGAAATTTGTTTTCCTTTTCATCAATAGAGGCTTCTGGAAAACGTAAAAAGGCTAGATAAATCAATCCTGGAACTAAGATTGCCAATGTAATTGTATAGACATAGTTCCAGGGCAGGTTTCTTGCAAGTATACCTCCTGCATATTTAGGGCTTATAGAAGAACCCAGTCCATAAAAAAGATGGGTCAAGTTCATCATAACCGCTGCGTTTCTTATAAAAATTTGAGCACCAAGTGAATTAACCGCAACCTCTATACACCCGAAACCAGCGCTGATCAAAAACAATAAGGCTACTGTTACCGGAAAAGAATTTGCCAGGTAAAATAATACTGCTGCAGCTATCAATACAATAAACCCAAATACAATAATTACTTTCTTGCCTAGCTTATCAGCAGCCAATCCTCCTATCAATGTAGCCAACAGGTAGCCAAATGATGAAATTAAAAGCATCATTCCTATGGAACTGTAATCTACCCCAAACTGCACCCTGATAGATGGTATTAAAGTACCTTTAATATTTTCAATAAAGCCAAAGATAGCCATGCATAAAAACACTAGTACTATGAGATGTTTAAGCTGCGTATTTTTCTTCATAAATTACCCCTATTGTAGTTTCTACTGTACTATTACATTGCTTAATTTGCTATTCTAACATGTTTTATCGTATTGTCCAAGAAGTTTACAAGGTATTAATATTGCAATTTAGATAAAAGTACAAAATATAGAAGGTATATTCAGTGTAGTAATTGAAATCTTATATTGCATTGCTTCAACTAAGCGGTCAAGTGCAGGAGGTGAATTGTAGAATGGATAGCAATATCATAGTTGAGTCTTTTAAGGGAGTTAAAGTATCATATCCTAAAGATTGTGGGAATGCACCTAAAAAGCTTGTACTTATAAATTTTTATATTGCATTTGCAAATAACGATGATAAGTATATTGATGAAAATACTTCTAATAATCTGTCATGGAATATTATAGGGGATGAAGTAATTAATGATAAGAGTAAGCTTTTTCCTGTTCTAAGTAAATATAGGGAAA
>DUUN01000656.1 GCA_012841535.1 Gallicola sp.
TAAAATAATAGAAAATTCGCTAATTGTTACCAAAAAAAGAAAATATTTAAGCGTGAAAACATTGTATCTAGAGCTAGATATAATACTATATATATTTAAATCACTAAATCTTAAAAAATCACAAAAACTTCAATAATTTTTAAAATAACAATTGTTAAATATTTTATCAAAAATGATATATTTATGAAAACGTTACCAACTATGTATAGTTTAACATAGATACCATAACCTAACAACCAAGGAACAGTAAATTTTAAGTAAATGTTTTGTAAGTGTTTTGTAAATTATAATGTGGCTTAAACATCATTTTACGTAGCGATTTTTTCCTATTTTGCAGGTTATTATGGTTAAAAGTTTACAATACCCAATATAAAACTGATGTTCGTTTTTTATTTTTTTAAATTCTTCATGTGAAATCCATTTTGAGTTATGTAGTTCTTCTAATCTTTCAAATGGATACATAGAACTATCCTTGTGTCTAATATTATATAATTTAACGCCAGACAAATGACAAAAACCCACTAGTGGAAGAAAAATTATTAATAGTATACTTGAGCCTATATTTCCAGATTTTGAACCGGATTTTTTAGCACTAAAACCAAATATCAATGCCGGGATTATACTAGTGCCAATCCAATATCCTATTGCATACGCCATATAATCATGCCTCCTAAGTTTCAAAATTTAAAAACCAAAAAGAATTATCGTTTATTATTATGAAATCAGATAAAACATCCTATACCTGTATATCTTTATCTTTATTGCGAATCACTACCATAGTCTTGTACTTTGTAATCATTAAATTTATTATAACAAAATATTAATAAAACTTCGATCTGCTTTGACAAAAATACCATAGTTTTCAAACTATGAACTAATACATTAAATATCGAAATCCACTATTTAGGTAGATCTCTCGCTTTATGAACTTTTGATTTCTTTCCCGTTATTGAATCTAAATGTGATACTTATATCTCTATGCACAACTGCACTTTCAACCAAGAGCATCCATATCGGTTCATTCCATTCAGATAGTTTATCATCGACACGCTTTAAGTTGGATATAAAGGCCTTCAAATTGAGTGCTTGTACTTTCTTATTATCTCTCGCTTTGATGAGTTCATTATGTTTTTATTTTGTTTGTTCATATCTTTTTGTTAGTTCAATATACTTCTTGCTGAAAAGATTATAATTAAATTTAAAAGTGATCTAGAAATGTTGAAAATAAAAATGTCGTTATTGATGTTGTGAAAAAAGCTATAGAATTTACAAATGAAAAATTAGTTGAAGATTTCAAAGTAAAAGTAAAAGAGAAAAATAAATCAATAGTAAAAAAAGAAAACCTAAAAAAGATAAATGAGCATTTTGATAATAATTCTACTGATATCAATCAATTAATTAGTAATTACAAGGTAACCAAAGACAACATCATTGATGTGATGTCAGAAGATGGTAAGACTAGCTTTTTTATTAGTTTAGCATAGTCCACTCTTCTTCACCTCAATATGAGATCGAACTCTTATGCATTATTATAGCACTTTTAGAGCAATAAAACAATGTTTATTGATAAATCGTGTAGAAATCTTTTGTAATCGTGTAAATCGTAGGCAAATCGTGTAAATCATTAGGTAAACGTGTATGGGGTTATAGGTAAATTATTAACCCGTAGTTAAAATGAGCGTTTCTGGCGCATACCATTATATTTTTAAACATGAAAATAGGGTGTAATCCCCCTTTCTTCATAAAAAAAGGTCCGATACTTTTGTATCA
>DUUN01000142.1 GCA_012841535.1 Gallicola sp.
ATCTGTGGAAAATGTTTCAATTACTATTCCTTCGATAGCTTCAGCCATTAATAAATTTTCTACTTGAGCTAATTCTTGATTAACTTTTGATTGATTTGCATTTTTTATAAATGCACTATATCCTACTACAGATACAGTTGCTAGAATTGCAATAATTGCAATTACTACGATTAATTCAACTAATGTGAATCCTTTTTTTAATGTTTTTGTCATTTTATTTCTCCTTTTTTTAGTTTATTACTACTTTACTTTTACTTTAATTTTTACGAATGCAATAATGCCTTCGTTATTAAACGCCATAAATGATACAATTCTTACTGAATCGCCTGCACTTGAGATATCTGCAACAAATCCAGTAATATCTGGGTTAGCCGCTTGGAATGGAGCTAAATTTAACTTCATTTCAGCATCAACCTTTGTTAAATCCATGAATAATGCACCAGAAGCATCATCATATACAGCAATATCACTTCTATCAAGGAATCCCTCTAAAATTGCACCTGATATTAATGCGTTATTGGCTTCATTTTGTGCAGCTAGTACAGATGCATCAACTTTTTTTGCATTTGATTTAACATTTACACCAAGTGAACTATGAAGAACTAATGTATTGTTTCTATCCTTGACGTTAATTTCAATATCACCTAGTAAATATCCAAAAGCATTCGGTCCTATATATCTCACTGATCTTGGAATAGTAATTTTAACACCTTCTGCTAAAGTATATTTTTCATAAATATTTGGGTCAAAAATTGATTTTATATTTCTTTCAAAAATAACTCTTTCAATTTCATGTCTTCGACCATCTTTACCAACTGCATTAAATGCGTTGCTAGCTGATATAAATAAGGTTGTCTCTGGATTAAATGCATCATAAACTGAGGTCAATCCTAATTCCACAGCTCTTCCATTTAATGCTTTATACATATTTTGATTTTTAATATTTCTGAAATCTCTTACCCAATCAGCAAACATTCCAGTTTCGTTTAAGAAGATTTTTCCTGTTCCAAATAAATCTTCAAATGTAGAGTTCCCAAAATTGACGACTCCAGATTTAAGTGGTTCAATACCATCTCTTGAATACTCTATTTTTTTAGTACTCTTATCAAAATAGTAAACACCATATTTATATCTTGGTCTAAACGAGATTTGATCAGATATATCAGTTAAAATATATGCAATATCATCATAATCGACGTCTAGAGCACTTAAATTTTTCTCAACTAGTGTAAGTGATAATAAATCATTCATGTTCTTTAACTCTTGTTGATCAGCTGAAATATTTGCTTTATCAATGAACATATTATAACCAACAACTGCGACTGTCGAAAGTACTGCTACGATAGCAATAACCGCAATCAGTTCGACTAACGTGAACCCTTTTTTTAGTTTATTACTCTTCTAAATACCTCCTTTCTCTAAATAATTAGTATTTTTTTTTAGTTTATTACTCTTCTAAATACCTCCTTCTCTAAATAATTAGTATTTTGTGTTAATTAATTATACACTAAAGTTGATAATTATGCAAGATAAACTATGATAAAAGTAGAAAAAATTTATTTAAACGATCTTAAAGATGTCTTTTTAAAAACCTATATTCAAAACCCTTCACCTGAAATGCCTCACACTTCAGTAAGACCA
>DUUN01000414.1 GCA_012841535.1 Gallicola sp.
ACAGGGCATAGAATCGAGTTAAAAGGAGACAGTTTAAGAAAAAAAGGATAACTTTGTCAAATTGATAGTTTAACAAGTGGGTGCATTTAACCGGAATCAATGGGTGCATATCACCGGAATATCCACCATATTGGGATGAGGACATGGAACAACGAAATTTTAACACTACTATATCGTGCAATTATTTTGAAAATATAGAAGGAGACATGAATGAAATTATTTCTGTCAAAGCAAACACTAATTTTATTAAAAATAATTTTTTCACAAAAAACAAAGGAGGAGTGTCATTACGATTCGGTAAAAACAATCTAGTGAAAGGAAATGTTTTTATTGAAAATGATCAAAACATAATTATTTGGGGTAAAGATCATATAATAGCAGACAACATTATTTATAAAGATAAGATTGGAATTCAGCTGCCTTCCTCAAATTTAATTAACAATAGACAAAATATTAGAAAAAAGCAGAGTGGATTTTTTCAAACAGAAAATATTATTATTGTGGGCAACTATATATCTACATTAGATAAAAACCCTTTTTTTGTTGGCAGACATTACTCGAGAGAGAGGCCGTACTTGCCCAAAAAAATTATTATACAAAATAATAATTATAAAATAGGGAATGTTCCTATAACTAATGAGCATTTCACAAAATTTATAGATGCCTTTTTTATAAACAATACATTAACTCCCAATAATGAAGGCATTATTAATAATTTCGAAAATAAGAATTATTACCACGGAAAATCGTGGTGAATATAATATTAGAACGTAAAATGAATAAAACTAAAATTGCATTTATAGCAAAAACAAATTTAAATAACGATGGGAGAATTCTTAACGAATTAAAGATTCTGAAGAATAAGTTTCATAATAAGATAAGTATTGAGTTTATATTAATGCCTGACTCCTTTTCTATACAAAATATAGAAGGACTAGACAAATTACATATAATAAACACATTAATTCGGAACCATACTTTTACTCGATGGTTTACAGTTATAGAGTTTACTTTTAAGGCTTTAGCTAAACTTTTTACAATAAGACCTTATTTAATTCATGCTCATGATACGTCTATTGTACTTCCAGTCTATATATATAAACTTTTACGATATAACAAAGTGAAAATACTTTATGACGATCATGAGCTTCCAAACGAAAATGAGTCAATAGGAACAAAGATTATGCAATATTTCGAAAAATCGTTAATGAAGAAAGCAGATTTTGTTCTTTTTGCAAACGAAGAACGACAGAATTACATAGAACAGAACTCCAATATAAGATTAAACAACTATAATTACTTGCTAAACTTACCCTATTTTGAGGATGAGGAATATGTAAATAAAGAATTATCAGAAGTGATAAAAAGAATAAAAGATAAAAAGGAAAAAAACTTTATTCAAATAATAATGCATCAGGGATCTATTGAAGAAGAACGTGGTCGTGAGAAGCTTGCAAATTTCAGTAAAATTTTGCCTAACAATGCCAAAATATTAATTCTGGGCATCACTAAAGATGATTTTTTAGACTTTATAAGTTATTACAATTTAGATAAGTCAAAGTTCATATTTATTGGTTCTGTTCCATATTCTGAACTAAGAGGCTATTGGGAGCTGGCAGATGCAAGTATTGTCATGTACCTACCTACTTATCTCAATAATAGACTTTGTGCACCTAATCGTTTGTATATGTCTTTTAATTATAATATTCCTATAATAGTAAATAGAGATAACCCGGTACTTTCCAACTTTATATTAGATCACGAGTGCGGTTTCTTTATTGAAGACTTAACAACAGAAAAGGATTTAAATTTTATTTTTAAGAAACAGTACACAAAAAAAATTATTGATAAATTAAAAGAGGAGGAAATATACAAATTTGAAGAAATTTACAAGAAAAATCTACCCGAAATATGATGATTTCTGTTATTTTACCATATGCTAACCCACATAATCTGGATTGGATTCTAAAAATTCCTAATGTTGAAATAAATATTGGATGTATCAATTCAACTCAAAAATATAGACCTGGCTATTTTCACGAATACGACAATCTTGACAATGTTTTTTACCTTTTTAAAGGTAGATCTCACAAAGATAAATTTATTGAGAAATTAAAACGCTCTAGTGTTTTAATTAGTTTAGGTATATTTAATACTGAATTATTATCAATAAGTAAATATTGCAACAAAAACATACGTCTAATTATTTTATCTGAACCTTTTAACCCAATCAATAGTAAAAAGAAATATGTATTGAGAAAACTTTGGTCTAAAGTGATTCGGTTACACTATAATGACATTCATTTTTTTTGTATAGGGGTGAAGGATGTTAAAAATTATTACATGAGTCTGGGATTTGTAAAAGCCAAATATTTAAATTTCGGATTTTTCCCTGATTTAGAATTTAAACAACCTAATATCAAGAATAACTCCGAGATAATAAATATTGGGTTTATAGGTCAATTAATTCCTAGAAAAGGAATAGATAGGCTCATTGAATTGATGTATTACATTACAAATAACTCATATCCATATAGAGTTTTAATTGCTGGAGATGGTGAGTGCAAAAAAATTCTTCTAAAGACTATAAAGGATTTAGATAATCCGAATATTAAATACTTGGGTCTAATAAGCAATAAATTTGAGTTGAGTTTACTGTATGAGAGTATTGATATATTATTTGTACCCTCATATTTTGATGGGTGGGGAGTTATAGTTAACGAAGGAATAGCAAAATCTTGTGCAATAGTTTCTTCTTATAATTACCCCCAAATTTTAGACAACAATAATAATTAGAATTAAATAATTAAATTTGTTGTTATGAAGAAAAGGAAAAGTTATGCTTCAGGGTTTAAAACCAAGGTTGTACTAGAAGTACTACAAGAAAGGGAG
>DUUN01000466.1 GCA_012841535.1 Gallicola sp.
ATAACCTAGTAAATAGCTTAATATTATATAGGCAAAAATAAGTATAAAATCAATTAAAATCAATTTATAGATTAAATTATAGTTATTTTCTATTTTTTCCTTATTAGCCTTATAATTCTCCTTATAATCATCAGAAATATAAATATAATCATCTAGCTTAAGAAGTAAAATAATTACAAGATTTATGGAGTTAACATTTAATAATAAAACAAGTATTTCAAATAATTCAACTTTGGATTTTAATAAAAAACCTAGAAATCCAATTATTATTGTTAGTATTAAGCTTAAGTATAGTAATTTATTATATTTCCCCTTTAAATTATCAGCAAGTATTCTAGTATCAACTTCAATTTCATATTCAGTTGCTAAGGCCCAGTTATTATCTTTTTTTATTTTCTTAATTTGCTTATGATTTTTATTTAGATATACCTGCAAAACTACTAAGGGCAACATTATTACAATAGTTAGTTTAAAAGCAAAGTATTCATTAAAGAGATATTTGTTAAAATCCGAAAAATATAAACCATAAAAATATAGTAGCATTAACAAATTATGAAAAATTCCTATTATTTTTATTACCTTCTTAGACTTTTCGGTAATAAGCTTAATACCTTCATCGTCCTTGTGCTCATAGGGAATAGTTACTAGCATAATTCTACCATCTTTATAATCTGTACTTTTATAATAGGCTCTATAGATAAATATATAGGTTCCAATTATTAAGATAATCATTATTATGAAGAAAAAAATCATATTCCACTTCCTTTTTTATATTTTATTTTAAAGAACAAAAATTACTCTAATTTTTCCCTTATGGAATTAAATAATTCTTCTGTTTCTTTTTTTGTCTTTTCATTAAAAATATATTTTTTACTACTTGTATCAACTAGAATATAAAAACTATTGTCATTGTAGGAATACAGTCTTACATTTCCCCATCCTTCATATTTAAAACTGCCATAATTCTGTTTTGCAGTACCTACTCCATTTGACCTATAGCCTTTAGGAAATTCCTTTATTTCCTTAAATTCTATATTTTCTATATCCCTTAATTTAATTTCATCACTATATAAATTAGAAGATACTTTTAAATAACTATTATTTAAGTCATAATTATAATCTCTTGTTCCGGTTGCAAACATAGCAAAAAATATAAGTATAAAAGTTAATAATACTGCAATTTTACCTTTTAATGTACCTGTATTTATAGTCATACCAATTGAAACTTTTTTCTCTACAAATATTCTATTATCATAGGGATTGTTATATCCAAAATAGTCATAAAAGTCTCCAGTCGTATTAATGTTGTTTTTACCAATATAATATTTTTTATTCAATTTACTGTATCTAATGAAGAAGATGAATATAGCTATAATATTTATTATCATTGAAATTAATACTGTATTTAATATTAAACTATTTTTTTCCTTTAAAATTAGGTTTATGAATATGGAAATACCAGCAGTTAAAATATTTATAACAACAAATTGACTTAAAATTCTTTTATTAGCCTTAATTTTTTCCAAATTATATTCATAGTTTTCTTCAAAATCTTCACTGATGTAATTATAGTTTTCAGACTTCATAATAAGTGTAAATATTAAAATATTAATTGAAGAAAATAATATAAAAAATGCTAATTCGCTTAAATTTTGAACAAATATAAAAATTGTTACAGATATAATAAATACAAATAATGAACTATATAAAACTAAATTATATTTAGATTTTAAATCAGAGTTAATTAATTTTGTATCTATAAAAACATCTGTGGGAAATTGCCAATTATTTTCTATTTTCATCGTTAGAACCTTTTTTCTTTGAGCATTTAAATATATATCAATGAGCAACTGTATTAATAGTATTACTACTAGTACAAACATAAAGGAATGAACTTTATAAATTAGTATATAGCTTCCAAGAAGGATTAGTATTACACTTAATAGGGATAATATTTTTAAAAGTTTAAGAGATTTTTTTGAAATTTCCAATATTTCTTTATTATCCTTTTCAGAATAGGGGATTTTTACTAGAAAAATTTCCCCATTACTATATTTTAAGGTCTTTTTATTCCAATAATACATTAGAAATACAAGCGGCATTAAAGTAAGATTCATAATAAAAAAGAGCATTATCATCTATTTTACCTCTCCATATTCCTTAGTGGTATTGTTAATCATCTCTATTATTTTTTCTATACTAAAGCCTCTGACTATTGATTCTGTTACTATAAGCTCTACTTCATTATTTAATTTTGATAAAAATAACTCATTAGCTACAATGTCCTCTCTTACTGTAACTCCATTTCTTCCTTCAGTTCTTACAATACCTTCTTCTTTTAAAATCTGATAGGTTTTATTTACAGTCATTGGATTAAGCCCAACTTGTTTTGCCATGTCCCTAACTGTTGGAAGTTTTTCTCCAGGATTTATTTCTTTACTAGCAATTCCCTTTATAATTTCATTTCTTAACTGTAAATATACAGGAGTACTAGATTGCAAATTTAATTTTATTATCACGTCCTCACCTCTTTGTATTATTAATTATAATGCATATTTGTATAATGTTCAATAATACAATCTATCTTTTAACTTAAAATCAAATATTAAATTTATAAAATTAAATTTTCTAAAAACAAAAAGAACCATAATTTCTTATGATTCTTTTATAGCTAAGTTTAAAACTTCATCAATAGTTTCAACATAATTAAATTGTAATAATTTTCTTATTTTATTCGGTATTAATTCTACATCTTTTTCATTGGCTTTTGGTAAAATTATATTTTTTATTCCATATCTATTTGCAGCTAAAACTTTTTCTTTAACTCCACCAATAGGTAAAACTCTACCTCTCAAAGTAATTTCCCCTGTCATAGCAATATTATGGCTTACCTTCTTACCAGATAAAGCCGATACTAAGGCTGTTATAATGGAAACACCTGCCGATGGTCCATCTTTTGGAACAGCTCCTTCCGGGAAATGTAAATGAATATCTTTGTTTTTGTAGAATTCACCTTTTATTCCTAAATCATCTTGGTTACTTCTTATAAATGACACTGCAGCCATAGCTGACTCTTTCATTACATCGCCAAGCATACCGGTTAATTGTACTTTTCCTGAACCTTCCATTACAGTTGCTTCAATAGTTAATATTTCCCCACCGGTTTCAGTCCAAGCAAGACCATTTACTACTCCTACCATATCTTCTTTAGGAATATCATCATCAACAATTTTTACATTGCCTATATATTTTTCTAAATTTCTTAAAGAAATTCTAACTACTTTTTTATTATTCTCTACTATATCCATTACTGCTTTTCTTACAGCCTTAGAAATTAATCTTTCTAAATTTCTAACTCCTGCTTCCCTTGTATAATTTGTAATCATTTTCTTAACAGAATCTGTTGAAATTGAAAACTCATTTGGTTTTAAACCATGTTCTTTAACTTGTTTAGGCACTAAATATTTTTCAGCAATATTTAATTTTTCAAATTCAGTATAGCCAGAAATTCTTATAACTTCCATTCTATCAAGTAAAGCTGCCGGTATAGTATTTAATGAATTAGCTGTAGTAACAAACATTACTTTAGATAAATCAAAAGGAATTTCAATATAATTATCTATGAAAGCATCATTTTGAGCTGGGTCTAAAACCTCTAATAAAGCAGAAGCAGGGTCTCCTCTAAAATCTGAGGACAATTTATCTATTTCATCTAGTAAAAATACTGGATTTGTTGTACCAGCATCTTCCATTAGCTTAATTATCCTACCTGGCATTGCACCTATATAGGTTTTTCTATGACCTCTAATTTCAGCTTCATCTCTCACTCCACCTAGTCGCATACTAACAAAGTTTCTATTTGTAGCTCTAGCAATGGATTTTACAATTGATGTCTTACCTACTCCTGGTGGTCCTACTAAACATAGTATTGGTCCCTTTAACCCCTTAGTCTTTTTCTTTACAGCAATAAATTCCAATACTCTTTCTTTAACATCTTCTAGTCCATAATGGTCTTCTTCTAAAATATCCCTTGCCTTTTTAATATCATATTTTTCTTTTGTAGTTTTATTCCATGGCAAACTTAATATTTCTTCAACGTAAGAACGAATTACATTTACATCTGAACTGCCAGGTGAAAGAATATTTAATCTATTAATTTCCTTTAAAACATGTTCTTCTGACTTTTTATTTAGTTTTAGTTTTTTTAATTGCTCAGTATATTTAAAAGCTATTTCCTCGTCATCATCTTCGCCTAATTCCTGTCTAATAGCCATTAACTGTTCTTTTAAATAATATTCTCTTTGGTTTTTACTAATTTGTTTTGAAACTTTTCTATTTATTTCTTCTTCAATTTTTAAATACTCTATTTCTTTTAATAGAATTCCATGTAATATTTCCAGCCTTTTATAAATATCCAGTTCCTTTATAATACTAAAATAATCGTCACCTTCTAAATTTATATATGATGCTACAATATCAGCTAAACGACTTGGATCATCTTGTTCTAATATTGGCAGTATCATCTCTGTAGAAATATTTGGATTTAAACTAATATATTCCTTTGCATCATTAATTACTAATCTAGTAATAGCTTTTAAATTATCATCAAGTACAACTTTCTCTTCATTGTAAACATATTCTTTTAATTCTGCTTGAATATAATTATCTTCAAAAATAAATTCTTTTGCTTCAGCTCTACTAATTCCTTCAACTAGAATCCTCATATTTCCATTAGGTAGCTTTAACGTTTGTTTTATTTCTGCTATAACACCAGTATCATAAAAATCACCTATTTTAGGCTCATCAATACTAGCATCTTTTTGTGCTGTTAAAAAAATCAATGAGTCTTTTATCATAGATTCATTTAATGCATTTATAGAAATATCTCTACCTACATCAAAATGTATTATAGTATTTGGAAAAATCCATATACCTCTCATTGGTATTGTAGGTAGTTTTCTATTATTTACTTCATAAGTAATATTTTTATTCATAAAACCCTCTCTAAAAAAAATAGCTCACAATTGTGAGCTTTTTATTTTTTATTAAAAATCAACTTAGGTTCTGAACCTTTAACTATAGTATCTGAATCTATAACAACCTCTTTAACATCTTCCCTAGAAGGTATTTCAAACATAATATCCATTAAGGTTTCTTCAATAATGGACCTTAATCCTCTAGCTCCTGTTTTTCGGTCATATGCTTTTTGTGCAATAGCCTTTAAAGCGTCTTCAGTAAAGGTTAAATCAACATTATCCATTTTAAACAACTCTACATATTGTTTAACTATTGCATTTTTAGGTTCAACTAATATTCTCATTAAAGAATCAATATCCAGTTCTTCTAAGGTTACTATAACTGGAATTCTACCTATTAATTCTGGTATTAAACCAAATTTCAACAAGTCCTCTTGTCTAATATCCTTAATAAGTTCTCCAATTTTTGATTCTTTTCTATCTCTAATATCAGCTCCAAAGCCGATAGATTTTGTATCTTTTCTTTGTTCTATAATTTTTTCAATGCCTTCAAAGGCACCTCCAAAAATAAATAGTATATTTGTTGTATCTACTTGTATATACTCTTGATGAGGATGTTTCCTTCCACCTTGTGGAGGAACATTTGCTACCATTCCCTCTATAATTTTTAATAAAGCTTGCTGAACTCCTTCACCACTTACATCTCTAGTTATTGATGGATTAGCAGATTTTCTAGTAATCTTATCTATTTCATCTATATAGATTATACCTCGTTCAGCTCTTTCAATATCGTAATCAGCAGCTTGTACTAATTTTAAAATTACATTCTCTACGTCTTCACCAACATAGCCAGCTTCTGTAAGAGATGTTGCATCTGCAATTGCAAAAGGTACATCTAATGTCTTTGCTAGAGTTTGAGCAAGTAGAGTTTTTCCGGAACCAGTAGGTCCAATTAATAATATATTGGATTTTTGAAGTTCAATATCCTTATTATTATAGTTGCTGTTTATTCTCTTATAATGATTATAAACAGCTACAGATAAGGCTTTTTTCCCTAATTCCTGTTGAATAACATATTGGTCAAGAATTTTTTTCATTTCTATAGGTTTATAAAGCTTCTCATCTAAGTGAGAAGCTTCTTTTTCCCTAATAAAATCATCCTCAATTATATCATTACATAGCTTAACACATTCATCACAAATATAAACATTTGGTCCTGCTATTAATCTATTAACCTCATCAGAAGTTTTTCCACAAAAAGAACAACTAATGTTTTTTTCTTCTATTTCTGACATATATTCCCCTATTTAGACTTGTCTATAACTTCGTCTATTAATCCATATTCCTTTGCTTCTTCAGCACTCATATAATTATCTCTATCAGTGTCTTTTTCTATAATTTCTAATGGTTGTCCAGTTTTTTCAGCTAAAATATCATTTAATCTTGCTCTTGTTTTTAATATTTTTTCTGCTTGAATTCTAATATCTTCAGCTTGACCTTGTGCTCCACCTAATGGTTGGTGAATCATTATATCTGCATTTGGTAAAGAAAATCTCTTGCCTTTCTTTCCAGCAGCAAGTAAAAATGCTCCCATACTTGCAGCCATTCCAATACAAATTGTACTAACATCGCATTTTACATATTGCATTGTATCATATATAGCAAATCCTGCACTAACTGAACCACCTGGAGAATTAATATAAACTTGAATGTCTTTTTTTGGGTCTTCTGACTCTAAAAAAAGTAATTGTGCTACAACTAAATCAGCCATAACATTATTAATTTCTCCACTTATAAAAATTATTCTATCTTTTAACAATCTGGAAAAAATATCGTAAGATCTTTCCCCTCTATTAGTTTGTTCTACTACCATTGGTACTAGTGCCATAATTTTGCCTCCTCTAAATATTTATTACTTAGATTTTTCTTTAAAGTTGACCATACTAACAAGTTTTTCTACTGCATTTTTCTTCTTAACATTTTCAGCAATCATTTCTAAATTACCTGATTTTTTCATATTTTTAATGAATTTATCTTTATTTTTTGGATCATATTGCTCAGCTAATTCATTTAATTCTTTGTCTACTTCTTCATCAGTAGCTTCTATTCCTTCAGCTGCAATTAAAGCTTCTATTGCTAAATCTGATTTAACTTTTCTTTCTGCATTAGGTTTTAACTCTTCTTTAGTATCTTCTTCTGTAGTATTAGTAATGGAGAAATATTGTTCAGCATTTAAGCCCATTCCTTGGATTCTATAAAGGAAATCCTCATATTCTCTTTCAATTTCATTTTTAATCATGGAATCTGGTATTTCTACTTCCATTACATCTATTAAGGCTTCTATTGCTTTATTTTCTTTATCTATTTTCTTTCTAGATTCATTTTGTTCTTCTAAATCAACTTTAATATTGTTTTTATATTCTTCTAATGTGTCAAATTCTGAAACATCTTTAACAAATTCATCATCTAATTCAGGTAAAACTTTTTCTTGAATAGAATTTAATTTAACTTCAAATACTACATCTTTTCCCTTTAAGCTTTCTTCTTGGTAATCTTCTGGGAAAGTTACATTTACTTCAAATTCCTCTCCAATTTTCTTACCGATTATCTGATCTTCAAAGCCTGGGATAAAGGTATTTGAACCAATTGTTAATTCATAGTTCTCAGCTTGTCCACCAGGGAATAATTCTCCATCTAATTTACCTGCGAAATCTATATTAACAATGTCCTTGTCCTTTACTTCTCTATCTTCTATACTAACTAATCTTGAATTAGATTCTAAAGCACTATTAATAACTCTTTCAATATCCTCTTCTTTAACTTCATAGGATTCTAATTCTGCTTCAAGATTACTGTAATCACCTAATTTAGGTTCTGGTTTAACATCAACTTCAAATTTAATTTTAACAGGGTTTTCCCTGTTTAATTCGTCAATATCAATTTCAGGATTATCTACAGGATTTAAGTCTAATTCATCTAATGCTTCTTCATATACTTCTGGTAACAATATATTAATAGCATCTTCATAAAAAATTCCTTCACCGTAATTCATTTCAAGGATTTTTCTAGGTACTTTTCCCTTTCTGAATCCTGGTATTGAAAATCTTTTTTTATTTTTTACATAGGCTTTTTGTATAGCCTCTTCAAATTTATTTTGTGGTACTTCAACAGTAAATACTGCTCTATTTTTTTCTTTATTTACTAAAACTGCGCTCATAATTTTCCTCCAAATATAAAATATACAACTACTCACATTGACTAAGTATATCATATTTTTTTTAATTTTGCATTAAAAAAAGACTACATAAGTAGTCTCTTATTTTAAACCATAATATGAAGCAATTGTACTAGCCATATTTTTAGCAAGAGTTTCTGCCTTTGACTCATATTTAGTAACATCTGAAAGATTATCATGGAAGCAATGCTCTATTAACATTCCTGCTGGAGCAGCGTTATTTCTTAATACTCCATAATAATTTGACTTTGGATTAACTCCACTGGTATTTGCTCCATAATATCTGTATTTAACACCTCTATTTGATGTTCCTAGTGTTGATGATATGGTTTTTGTTAAATTAGTTGCTAAGGAAGTCGCTCTTGCATTAACATCTTCATAGATTTCCACACCTTTAGCTGAGCCATTTAATGCATTTGTGTGTAAAGAAATAAATAAATCATATCCATTTGCAGATTGTCCTCGTGATGTTAAAGAAGGGTCCTTTCCTATACTTGATCTTGTAGTTCCAACCTTTATTCCATAAGCTTCCAATTCTTTCTTTAAAAGTAATGAGAAATAGTAATTTCCATCACCTTCATTTTTCCATCTTGGACCAACATAACCTCTATTATGGGCTGAACCAGCACCATGTCCTGGGTCTAATAATATTTTAACAGAAGTATTACCTCCTTGAATAGATGAACTATTATAAATTTCATTTAAGGTTTTTTGTACACTGTTTTCATATTCCTTACTAACACTAGCTGTACCACCAAAAATATTTATAGTTTTTGCCTTAGAACTAGTTATATAGTTCTTTAAATCTGAACTAACGGAATTTCCTTCTACTAAAACAACTGGTGAATTATTTAATCCTGCTACAGAAGCTCCACTTAATGAGTCGATAAAAGTAGTTCCTGTTGCTAAATTAATAATACCTGTTGAGCTAAAATATGTTTTTGCTAAATTAATACTTGTTCCGTATCTATCTGCTCCATATACTCTGGTTACTGATTTTCCTTCTGCTTTTAATTAATCCTGTACTGAGTTACTAACAGTTGCAGAACCACCAACAACAATTACAGAGCAATTTTTAGATTTTATATAGTTTAAAGTCTCACTTGGTATTGAAGAATTTTCAACATATAAAATTGGGTATCCCTTACTTGCCGATAAAGCCGCTGCTGACAAAGAATCGGAATGACTAGATGATGAAGATACAATAACAGTATTAAAACTACTTAATTGCTTAGCTACCGATATAGCTGTACCATAAATATTTGAACCTGTTAATCTTGTAACTACTTTTCCATTATTTTGTAGATTAGTTTCTATTGCCTTGCCTATTTCTTTTTCACTACCAACTATATATACATTCTTAGCCTTTAATCTATTTATTTCATTTTCAGAATAAGAATTTAATTTATCTGCTTTTGTTAATAAAATAGGTGCATTTTTTTGTTTTGCTAAGCTTGCTGCTGACAATATTTCATTAACAGAATCACTATTTACTAAAACTACATTTTCAGCTGTTGAAAACTTTGATTTAGAAATTTCTACTGCTGTAGCATATCTGTCGCTTCCTGAATATCTTTTTACATAAAAATCACTAGCTAGACTTGAAGTAGAAGATAGGCTTCTTAATTGTGGAGATTCATCATTATTAATATCTTCAACATTTGTATAATCGCTTGTAAGATTTATATTTTCTGTAGTTGAATAGCCATCAACTTCTATTGTTAAAGTATAATTACCAGCATTTAAATAAATATTATTAGGAATATTTATAGAAGATGACACACCATCAAAATCAATATAGAAAACGCCTGAACTACTACTATTTCCAATAGTTACTTTTACTTCAGCGTAATTTCCATTTCTGTTTAATCCTATTAGTTGTGACAATACTTGTTCTAAATTATCTCCACTAATATTGGTGTTTTCTGATATAGCAGATTTGTAAACATAACCTGTTGAAGAACCTGTCATATCATATAAACTATCATGTACTATAATATCTAAATCACTAGTATAATTAACACCTTCAATATTATGTTCTTTTATTTTCCAATTTCCTGCTTTTCCTATTAAAATTTCAAAATAATAAGTTTCAGTATCATCATTATATAGTGGCGTAAATTTTAACTCTTCTCCACTATCTTCAACATAAGTAACCGTAGAGTTTCCATTAATACTCTTATTCTTAACAGAATTTAAAAACACTACATTATTTTTAACTACTTCATTTCTACTAATACTTACACTATTTGCTGAACTGGCATAAGAGGTTTTTCCACCTTCAATAGTTCCAGCAAGAGCTGAAAAAACTAAAGCCGTAATTAAAAATACCGAAAATATTTTTTTTAATAAATTGTTCATCCCTGTCTCCTTTTCTATTTTATCCCAAATTACATTCTCATTATATATTATCCTACACTATGAAATCAAATTTTACTGGTTGATTTTCCTTATTTATGTTAAAATAATGTAAATTATATAAATATATTAACATTTAGGAGTTTGTTTTGGACATTTTAGAAAATCAGTTAATTAGAGCTGTTTTAATGAAGGATAGGGATAAGACAAAGGAGCTTTCTGAATCTATTTTCAATAAAATAGCCGAAGATCACACAAGTTTTGACTTTTTCAAAAACTATTTAATACAATTTAATGGAATATTCTATTGGAACACCATAAAAAATATTAAGGATATAGAATATACAAATACAATATTACATGAAAGAAATTCTTTTCTTTTAAAGATATCAGAATCAAATGATATTAAATCATTAAAGGCCATATTTTTTGAAATGCTGGATTTCTATACAGCATCTCAAAACAAATTAATTTATAATTGCTCAAACCCTTTAATTAAAACTATTTTAATTTACATTTACAATAATTGTGGAAAAAAAATCACCTTGGAAATACTATCTAATAAGTTTCATATTAGTAAATCTTACTTATCGAATTTAATATCTAAGCATGTAGGTCATAGTCTACCAGCTATTTTACTAAATTTCAGATTAGAAAAGGCAATACTTTTACTTTTAGATAGTAATTTATCTATAAATGAAATTTCTCATTTAGTAGGTTTTGATAGCACATCATATTTTTGTCACCAATTTAAAAACGAATACGGAATAACGCCAAAACAGTTTAGATCTGAAGGCAATCTTTCAATATAAAAAAACAGATAGTTTATAATTAAACTATCTGTTTTTAAATTATTTTTTACTAGATTGACAATTACTTATATGACATGAGCTACAACCACTACATCCTGATTTATTCTTCCTCATACTTCTTATAGCAAATGCAACTATGCCAACAAGTATTGCTAACACTACTATTGTAGCCATAATAAAACCTTCTTTCTTAATCTAGTCTATGGACATACTTAATTTACTTTTATCTATTTTGTTTTTATCCGGCTTAAATAACAGGAATATATATACTACTAATACTACTAAGGCTATTCCTGTCCATATTGTAAAATCATTACCTAATACAAGTACAGAGCCAAACTGATATATCATTAAAGATATTGTATAGGCAAATACCATTTGGTAAATTAATGCAAAAGCTGTCCACTTACCACTTTTCATTTCCTGTCTTATTGCTCCAACTGCTGCAAAGCAAGGTATATTCAACTGGTTGAAAATCATAAAGCTCATAGCTGAAACTGTAGTAAAGGCAAGGGAAGCAAATTGAATCATGTCAGGACTTTCAAATGTTAAGTCAGCTCCAACACCTGCAACTACTCCATAGGTACTAACAACCATTTCTTTTGCCACTAATCCTACGACAGATGAAACTGCTGCTAACCAGTTACCAAATCCTAATGGCTCAAATATAGGTGCAAAGAATTTTCCTATTGCTTCTAATAATGAATGACTTTCTGCTGAAAACTCTGCAAACTCAAATGATGTACTTATGTTTTGTAAAAACCATATTACAACTGTAGCAACTAAAATTATTGTTCCCGCTTTTATAATAAAGGCTTTTATTCTTTGCCAAGTTACCCTTAAAACATTTCCAAATTTTGGCATATGATAGGATGGAAGTTCCATTACAAATGGAGCAGCCTCTCCTGCAAATCTACTGGTTTTCTTTAAGATTATTCCACTAATAACTACTGCAGCTATTCCTGCAAAATAACAAATTGGAGCAAACCACCATTTACCAACAAAAACAGATGCAGCAAATAAGGCAATTATTTCAGATTTAGCTCCACAAGGCATAAAGGAAGCAACTACAATTGTCATTCTTCTGTCCTTGTCTGATTCTATTGTTCTTGTTGCCATAATTCCCGGTACTGAACAACCTATTCCTATTAAAATCGGAATAAAAGATTTTCCCGATAAACCAAATTTCCTAAATATTCTATCTAATATAAAGGCAATTCTAGCCATATATCCTATATCTTCAAGGATAGCTATAAAGAAGTAGAGTATTGCAATAACTGGTAAAAATCCAAGTACGGCTCCTACCCCACCAATAATACCATTAACTATTAAACTTACTAGCCAAGCTGAAACTCCCCAGCCTACTAAAAGACTTTCTGCTCCACCTTGTATAATTTCCTCAATTAATGTACCATTTACCCATTCTCCTATAATATCATTACCTATTGTTATTGAAATGTAGTAAATAGCAAACATAAATACAGCAAATATAGGAATTGCTAAAAATCTATTTGTAACTATTCTATCTATTTTATCTGATGTACTAAGGCCAGACCTTTTATTTTTAATAATATGTTTTGTAATATTACTTACAAAATTATATCTTCCGTCTGTTATTACTCCTTCTCCATCATCATCAAATTCTTCTTCAAATTTATTTAATAAATCACTTAATTTACTTTTTTCAGAATCGTCTAAGCCGATTTTTTCAATTATCTTTTCATCATTTTCTAAAAGTTTAACAGCTATCCATCTCATACTGTTATGATAATCTACTTTATTTGATATTTTTTTAATGTCTTCAATATATTGTTCAATGGATTCATTAAATATTTTTAAAGGTTCTACCTTTTTATTTTTAACCTCTTCACATGCATCTATTAATTCGTCGATTCCAGTTTTTTTCAAAGCTGAAATTTTAACTACTTTAGTTCCTAAGTGGTCCTCTAATTCATTTGTTAAAATTTTTTCTCCTGTTTTATCAACTAAATCCATCATATTAAGAGCAATTACAACAGGAATACCTAACTCCATTAGTTGAGTAGTCAAATATAAATTTCTTTCTAGGTTTGTTGCGTCTAAAATATTAATAATAACATCAGGATTTTCATCTATTAAATAATCCCTGGAAACTACTTCCTCTAATGTATAAGGTGATAAAGAATATATTCCTGGTAAATCTACTATATTTATATCCTTGTCTTTTTTATATAGTCCCTCTTTTCTTTCTACTGTTACCCCTGGCCAGTTACCAACATATTGTTCACTACCGGTTAATAAATTAAATAAGGTAGTCTTACCACTATTGGGGTTACCGGCTAAAGCAATTGTAAATTTGCTCATTTAATTCTCCTCTACTTCTATTATTTCTGCATCTTGTCTTCTTAATGTTAGTTCATAACCTCTTAAGGTAATTTGTACTGGGTCTCCTAATGGAGCAACTTTTTTAATATACAGTTCTACTCCTTTTGTTATTCCCATATCCATAATCCTACGTCTTATGGCTCCAGCACCATTAATTTTTTTTACAATATATGTTTTACCTACTTCTGCTTTATTTAATGTAATCAAACTAACACCCCTTTATATAATTTCAACTTTTATTCTATTTGCTAAATCTTTCCCAATAGCTACCCTACATCCTTTTACAGATATTATAAGATTACCCATCATTTCATTTACTATTGTTATTTCAGCATTTAATACAAATCCCATATTAGCTAATTGTTTTTGCTGACTATCTTTTCCTCTAATATGGACTATTTTTAAAGGCACCCCTACTGGTGCTATTGTTAATATCATATTTACCCCTAATCCTTTGTTTATTATTATACTTATATATTATTAAATTAATAATTTGATAATTATTATCTATATCTATTCTATAACTATTGATATGTTTTATCAATAAAATCTCATA
>DUUN01000391.1 GCA_012841535.1 Gallicola sp.
AGTTTAATCACGCATATTCATATATAACTCAAATAATAAGAATTCATGATAAGGAACTATTTAAAGAGTTTATGTTTGTTTCTTATCTTGTTAACCTGTTACCAAAAGATACTTCTGAAAAAATTAGTATTGATGATAAGATAACATTAGAGTTTGCCAAATTAAAAGAAACATATAAGGGAAGCATAGAGTTAGAGAGAACTTCTGTTGATCTGAAGCCAGAACAAACAGTCGAAGCGAAAAGAAAGCCAAAGTCAAAAGATACATTACAAAGCATTATAGATAAGGTTAATGAACAATATACAGGCCAATTTACGGATTCTGATAAGGTTATAATCTCAGGTATCTTTGAAATGTTCATGAATGATCCAGAGGTTAAAAAATATGCTCAATATGCTAAAGATAATAACCCTGAAATGTTCATAAATAGTTTGTTCCCGGATAAATTTAAAGATATAGCCTTACAACTATTTAGTGAAAATAACGAGTCATTTGAAAAATTATTCACAGATAAGTCATTCTACGATAAAGTTATGGAAGCAATGGCTAAAGAGTTATACAAAAAATTAAGAAAATAAAATATAGCATAGATGATTGGATCATTATTTACTGTTTTCAATTTTATGATAGTTTGCGTAAGATTGAATGAAGATTAAATTTGTCTGGTAATTTTTATCAAATTCATTTATGACCAGTGAAAGGAATTAATAAATGGCATTCATAGTTAAATTAAAGTTGAATTTAAAAGCTATACTTACTCTTTTTTTAAAAATAAGTGGTTCGATTTTTTCATTTATAGCTATTATTGTGACATTTGTTAATATAGAAGAAATCGGATTATTTAAAATAGGAGAAAAAATACTTTTATTATTTGCAGTAGCTGTATTTTCATTTATACTAAGTCTAATTTTGGTTCTATTTATTTTTAAAAAAAATAGAATTTGGTCAAATGGGAAAAATAAAGTTTTTGCCAGTTATGGTGATATTATTAAGTATGGTTTTATGACTAAAGAGAAAAATAAGAAAATAGTTGTTATACCAGTAAATGATACATTTGATACAATTATTGAAAAAGGAGGGGAAACGGTTATAAACCCACTTGTTTCATTAAATACAATTCATGGTAAATGGATAGATATTTTTTGTAATAAAAATTCATGTTCCAATATTGATTTGAATTTAAGAATACAAGAAAATTTAAAACTTCATAAACAAAAACCAATTAAAACATTGGATGAGAACGAAAAGCCACGCGGTAATAGAGAAAAATACGAACTAGGTACAGTGGCGATAATAGAATCAGGAAATACAATATTTTATTTATTAGCAATTTCAGAGTTTAATGAGAAAAACAATGCACAGTCAGACAAAATTAAGATAAGGAAAGCTGTGGAAATGTTAATTGAATTTTATGATCAAAACGGACAAGGCTATCCACTATTTATGCCGTTATTCGGCACAGGAAGTTCGAGAGCAAAACTATCACATAAGCAATCACTAAAAATAATTAAATCTAGTATTTTCGCATTTGAAGAAAAAATTAATGGACAAATCAATGTAATTGTATATTACAGAGATAGAGATAAAATATCAATTTTTGATTAAAGAAAGATAAATCGGGAGGGAAATATGGCTTATCGAAATAAAACATATATAGCATTTGACGGTGATAATGATATGAATTATTATACATTGATGAAGGCATGGAAAGTAAACGACAATATTGACTTTGATTTTCATAATGCTCATGATATAAATACTGCTAGAGACACATCCCAAGAAGAATCTATTAAATCTCAGTTAAGAATTAGGATGCAAAACACAAAAATGTTTATTTTGTTAGTTGGTGATAAAACCAAATATTTGACAAAATTTGTGAAGTGGGAAGTAGAAAGTGCAATAAGACGTGGAATCCCCATAGCAGTAGTATATTTGAAAAATTATTCGAAATTTGATGATAGTCAATGTCCTACGTGGTTGGATAATGTACTAAGTATTCATATTCCGTTTAAAAAACCAATTATTCAATATGTTATTGACAATTGGCCAGAAAAATGCAAAGAAAAAAATGATAATCTTCATTATTGGTATAGCGATGAGTTTATTAATAGTCTATAAAAAAATAAATGTTCATTTACTTATGTTTTGTCTAATATGGTATCTATTTTAAATGAAAATTAGTAAAACTAATAAAGTAATCCTATTATTTAGGGATTGAAAATCACTTTTTAAATATTATATTATTAAGCCGCCAAGTAGGCGTTCCAAAAATTTAATTTCAACTAGGCGAATGCATTAAATGCTTTCGCCTTTTTTAATAACGATGCACTATGTATATTATCAAATTTGTAGAAAATGGTTCAAAATTAAGTGTGTAAAAGACATCAATATCAGCCTTCTAGAATAGGGGTTGAAAGTCAGCCCTATTCCAAGACTGCCATGATTTTTTGGCTCAAAAAGAACTACATAAAGGAGGTGGTGTAGATGTGATAATTGAAAATTTTTGGTGTGTATTAACAAAATTATAGGAGGTGAAACACATGTTAAGTATACAACAATACAAGAAGCTTCAAGAGTATAAGGAACTAGGGCTATCCAAAGTAAAAGTGTCTGAAAAGTTGAATCTATCATATAAAACGATTTGTAACTGGTGGGACAAGGATCAAGCATTCTTCAATGCCTTTCAAAAGAATCATGAGTATGTTTTAGATAACTATCGACAATACTCATTGAGATTTTGAAAATTAGTCCTCAAATTAATAATACCGTTTTATATAAAAGGATTAAGGATGACTTTTCTGAATTCGATGTCCAAAGTTCATCGTTCTTCAAGTATGTAAAAGAAGTAAGAGAACAAACAGGCTTACTTAAAC
>DUUN01000849.1 GCA_012841535.1 Gallicola sp.
GATTATTGGACTGATCCATTAAAATTGCAAAAACAAGTGGATTTTTTAAATGATCATCGTGACATATCATTTTGCTCCCATAACGTTAATAAAGTCGACCAAAATAATAATACAATAGAAGAGAATAACAGTAAAATGACTAACTATTTCAAACCAAAAGAAGTAGTAAACAATCACTTCCCAACTCTTTCACTTCTTTTTAGAAATCAAAAATTAGAATATACACCTGAATTACTTAAGGTTTTTAATGGAGATGCGGTTTTAACAGCACTTTTGAGTCTTCATGGGGGGGCTGCAAATTTAGGATTCACAGGAGCTTGTTATAGAGTGCATTCAGAGGGCATTTACAGTAAACAGACATATTTAGAAAACTACTTCAAAAGTGTTTACACTAGAGAAAAACTAATATCATCAGGGATATTCCCAGAGGAAATTTCAAATGAAATAAAACAAAACATAAGAACAAGGAAATATAAAGCAATAAAATACTGTTTAAAAAGGGTCAGAATAATTTCATTATTGCGCGTTGTTTTTAGATGAAAAGAGTATGGAATTAGTTATATACCTCCTTTTTTTCGCCCTGTTTTTCTACTTAAATTATCAAAAACACCAGTTTAATGGTGGGACATTCATCATATTTTTATATGGTATAGGAGTAATTTGTGCTATGTTTCTTTTAATTTTCACGGATTTATATGCAATAGAAAGATTAAATATAATTGCTATTCTATATCATTGTCTTTGTCTGTATCTTTTTTTAGGACCTATTGTTTATGTAGCTAACAGAATTGGAGGCAATTTTAAAATGCCAAGTTTAAACGGATTGAAAATATATAATTTTATAATTATATTTTTTAGTATCGGAACATATATAGCAAATACTTCTAAAGTTATAGAAATTTTAAAAATGGATGACTTGAGTTTGGCGCGTAATATGTATAATTATGGTGTTTTGTATGAAGATCAATCATCAAGTTTTATTGATTATCTAGGCGCTTATGGTAGTGCAATGTCCTATTTCGCTTTATTCTTATTCTTTTATTATTTGGTTAATCAGCCAGAAAAAAAACGCCTCATTCTTACAATGTTATTAGCGAGTTTTACTGATGCAATAACAAGCTTAACAATGGTTGGGAGAGGAGGTATAATTAGATGGGGATTAATGTTTTTGTTTTTCTATTTTATTTTTAAAAAGGATATTGATCCTATTTTAATTAAAAAAATTAAGAGATATTTAGTAGTTTTATCCTCCCCTTTTATAATAATATTTCTTCTAATCACGTTTTCAAGATTTTCTGGAAGAGAATACCCAATTTATATCTATATTATAGATTATATCGGTCAATCTTACCTTTATTTTTCTTATATTTTTAATGATTTCTTCTTCTCTACATTCGGAGGAAGAATGAATTTTCCAGTTTTTTTTGACGGAGAAGGGGTTAGTAGAGTATTAAGTGACGAAGTTTTAGTTGATTATAATTTAAATACATTTGCCACTTTTATTGGAAGTTTTTATAAGGACGTAGGGTTCGCCGGTACATTGATAATTGCATTTATATTTTGGCTTTTTTTCCAAATTCTGTTCAAATATAATACAAAAAGAAATTCTTTTTTTAAAGCTAACGTCATGATCATATTTTCACAAATGATAATAAATGGAATTTTTTACTTTCAATATACTAGTACTACTAAAATGAAAGTGTTTATGGTAATGTTATGCTTAGCTTTATTTGTACAATTATCATTCCCCAAAAAGAAGAAAGCTGAATTTGAACAAACATTTTAAATATCTCATTTTCTCGGAACACTATTTTGTTTAAATAAGTTTCACTACATTAAAAAAAAACCTTTTAATATAAAGCGAGTCCTTTTTTATTGTGTATTTCTAATAGTTTCACAAAACATAGCTTACAATGTCTTCGTTATACAAAACATCGATTCTCTTTTTTTCTGTTTTCATTTTGTTTGTTACTGAAATAAGATGTCAGATTGTAACTTTTGAAAAGTTACAAGATTTTATATTAGAAAACCCCGATGTTAAAACAATTTATATCAGAAATGGTGATTATGTTGATGTAAATCTGTCCATTTCCCGTCTTGATAACATTAGTATTAAAGCAGAGACACCAGGCAAAGTTACTCTACGAGGAGAAACATATATAACTATTAGGAACAGCAGAAATTTTACTTTATCAGGTTTTCATTTTCAAAATACATGGTCAAGGTATTTAATAAAACTAGATAAAGTATCCTCATCCATTATTGAAGAATGTTTTTTTGACAACTGTAGAGGAAATGCATACTCTAGAGTAATAGGTCTTCAAGGTGGCTCTAAAGATAATAGAATACATAGTAACACTTTTAAGTCTATTCACACAATGGGTATAACTATTTCAAGAGATGGCAATTACAATAATATAATTTCTAAGAATGTTTTCCTTGATATTCCAAAAGTTAAAAATGTACACCCAGAGACTAAAGATGGAAATGGAATGGAAACAATATCAATAGGCACAATACCATATTGGATAATCCGGAGCATACCCACCCAGTTTCCGGCTAAATATCCAGAATTCAGAAAGTAAGTAATTGCATTAGAAATAAATCGTTAGGTTATTTATTCGCGCCATATGCTTGCAAAATGCAAA
>DUUN01000316.1 GCA_012841535.1 Gallicola sp.
AGGTAGGGGGCAATTATATGAATATAATCTTTGAAAGGGTTTTACCAAATGAGAATGCTAAAATATTAGAGGTGTATAAAATTTTAAAAAATTGTGGAGAAGAGATGTATAGAAACCAAGGCTTAATTCACTGGAAGGCTCCATACCCAATAAAATCTATTAAAAAAAATTGTATGGAAAGAGAAGTATTTTTAACAAAAGATTTATACAAAAATGAATATGTAAATACCTTTCAATTAGAGTTCGTTAATAATACATCTGAAAAGTTTTCAGAAATGCAAAAAAAGAGGTTTAATGTAGTAAATGTGTCTAAATTTGCTACAAACCCTAAAGATACAGGTAGAGGTATAGGCAAAAAGAGCATGGAATTTATCGAAACCTATTGTCGAAATAAAGGCATATCAAAACTTAGCTTGGATGTTTATACAGAAAGTAATAATGCAATTAGATTTTATAGAAACATGGGATTTAGAATCACTAGTGAAAAACCAACAAGGTGTTTCAAAGTATACGTTATGGAAAAGCAACTGTAAAAATACTGTTAGCTGTATTTGCAACTAGTCTGCTTAGGTTTGAGTCTGTGATTAAGATCTTTTATTCAGAATAATAAAAAGTTGGTCAATAAAATGAAAAAGATACTTATTATTGGTGCTGGTTTTCTTCAGTCTTTTGTTATAAGAAAAGCAAAAGAGATGGGTTACTACACTATTACAATAGACAAGAATCCGAACTCTATAGGATTTCCATATGCTGATGAATATGGAGTAGTAGATATTATAGATCAAGAGGCTTGCCTTAAATTTGCCCGCAAAAAGTCTATTGATGGTGTTATGACAGCTGCAACAGACTATGGAGTGCTGTCAGCAGCTTATATATCGGAGGAATTGCATCTTCCAGGACTTAAATATGAAGTGGCCCAAATTATAAAAAATAAATACCTAATTCGCCGTATTTTATTTAAAAATAATGTTGATGATATATCTCAGTATTTTGAGATAAGTAACATTAATGATATAGAGAAGATTAGTAATAAAATTCATTTTCCTGTAATAGTAAAACCTTGTGACGGCTCGGGTAGTAGAGCAGTTAAGAAAGTTAACAATATCAAGGATTTAAACAATGCATGTAAGGAAGCAATAAAAGCATCCTTAATAAGCAAAGCACTTATAGAAAACTTTGTAGAAGGTAAAGAATATGGAGTTGAATCTCTTGTATATGATGGGGAAGTTTATATACTTGGGGTTATGGGAAAATATATGACCAGTCCTCCTGATTATGCTGAATTAGGCCACTTCATTCCTAGCAAATTAACTATTGAAGAAAAACTAAAGAAAGTAGCGCAAAATGCTATAAAAGTCCTTGGTATTAATTTTGGAGCTGTGAATATGGATGTGATTGTTTCAAAGGATAATCGCATTTGTATTGTTGATATCGGAGCGAGAATGGGTGGTAATTTGATTGGTTCTCATATAATTCCATTAGGTACAGGTATTGATTATATGGGGAATCTGATACGCGCATCTGCCGGGGATTCAGTTGATATAAGACCTAAAAAATCCGGAATGAAAGTTGCTACAAGACTATTAGCATTGGCACCTGGGAAAGTAGTAGGTTTACCGAATTTTGAAAGAATTTGTGCAAAATATGATGTAGATATTTATCACCATCTAAAGGTAGGAAGTACAATTAGAGAATACCATAATAACTTAGATGGCTGTGGATATATAGTTGCTGTTTCCGATGATATAAAAGATGCTGAAAGGCGAGCAAAGAATTCTAAGGAATTGGTTGATTATAGCATCAAAAGAGAAAAAATATAAAGTCAAAGAGATTGTATTTAGATAAATCAACTTCTAGCAAAAGTTAATATTAACATTATGGTCATAGGAAGTTAAATACAATGTATAAGAATTATATTAAGCGAATTTTGGATATTATTATTTGTATTTTAGGTCTACCAATATTTGTGTTATTACTTATCATTTTTGGTTTATTGATAAAGCTTGAGGATCATGGACCAATATTTTATAAGGCTGAACGTATAGGCAAAGATGGAAAACTATTTAAGATGTATAAATTTCGATCAATGAAATTAAATGCTCCGGCTTTGTTAAATCCAGATGGAAGCACATACAATTCTAAAGATGATCCAAGGGTAACAAAGATTGGCAAATTTATAAGAGAAACCAGTATAGATGAAACGCCACAGATAATTAATGTACTTAAAGGTGATATGAGCATAATAGGTCCCCGTGCCAGTCTAGCGAGTGCACTTAGTACATATAAAAATGATGAGATTGATAAGATGAAAGTTAGGCCAGGGATTACCGGTTACACTCAGGCTTATTATAGGAATAAATTGTCAAATAGGGAAAAAAGGCTTAAAGATGCATGGTATGCAAATAATGTGAGTGTTTGGTTAGATATGAAGATATTTTTCAAGACTATAGTTACAGTGTTTAAAAGAGAAGGAATATATAATAATACACAGGTATACAAGCAGGAATTAAAGTAAAAAAATGAATATGTATGGGTCAGGAAAATATGAAAAAAATATTGTTCATTAGCAACATAAGTAATAAAATAACAAATTTTCATATTCCATCTATAATTGCTGGTCAGCGTTTAGGATATGAGTTTCATATGGCTGCGAACTATTCAGAATTTAAAGATGATGCATCTAAATATAATGTAACAATTCACCACATTGATTTAGTTAGAAATCTTTTTAGTTTTAGAAATATTAAAGCTTTTGAGCAAATGTTAAATTTGTTGAAAGAACAAAATTATGATGTTATTCACTGTAATACACCTATAGGAGGAGTTTTAGGACGTCTTTGTGGTAGAATGGCAAAAGCCCCCAAAATAATCTATACGGTTCATGGATTCCATTTTTATAAAGGAGCACCACTAATTAAGAGTACTGTTTTCAAATGGGCTGAGAAGTGGATGGCACGATATACAGATGCAATTATTACGATAAACCATGAAGATTACCAGACTGCTCAAAAATTTAGACTTCGCAAAAGTGGAAAAGTATACTATATACCAGGAGTAGGAATTGATACTTCGATCATTAAAGAGGCTAAACCAAAGAGAGAAGATATATTATATCAAATAGGAGCAAATAAAGATTCAGTTTTATTAATTTCTGTAGGAGAGTTGAATAGTAATAAAAATAATAAAGTAATAATTAACGCCTTAAAAAAACTTAAAAATCCTAAGATTCATTATCTTGTATGCGGTATTGGAAATAAAAAGGATGAGCTTTATTCTCTAACGAAAAAAAATGCTTTGGATAAAAATGTACATTTTCTTGGATATAGAAATGATATACCTGAATTACTGAATTCTTGTGATATATTCATAATCTCGTCATTTAGAGAAGGATTACCGCGCTCAATGATGGAAGCAATGGCAGCAGGATTACCATGTATTGCTTCAAGGGTACGTGGAAATATAGATTTAATTGAAAATGGTAAAGGTGGATTTTTATTAAAACCTGATGATGTAGATGGGTTTGCAGGAGCAATTAATAAACTTGCATGTGACAAAGATTTAAGAAATTCAATGGGTATTATTAATCAAGAAACAGTTAAAAAATTTGATGTTGAAAATGTAAAAAAAGAGATGATGAGAATATATGAATCTGAGTTATACTGACCAACCATTATAATATAGAAGTAAGTTTATGAATTTCTGTTGAATAAAGAAGATGTGGGGGTAATTTTCCATGCCAAGGATTTCTGTTATTATGGGTGTCTATAATGCTGTTAATCGAATGGATGAAGCTATAGATTCAATCATAAAACAAACTTTTACAGATTGGGAATTTATAATATGCGATGATGGCTCAGTTGATGATACATATTCTAGATTACTAGAATGGAGCAAAATTGATAATAGAATTATACCTATAAGAAATGAAGTTAATAGAGGTTTAGCAGCAACGCTTAATCATTGTATTGAGCATGCCACTGGAGAGTATATTGCGAGGATGGATGATGATGATTATAGCTATCCGCATAGATTTGAGAAACAGGTAGATTTTTTAGATAATAACAGAGAATATGCATTTTGTTCCTCTATAGTATTACTTTATGATGGTGTCAAAACATATGCGCCATTAAAAAATATGAAAGAAAAACCTGAAGCAGAAGATTTTTTAAGAAATACATGTTTTATTCACCCAGCTACTGTATTCAGAGCAGAAGCATTGAAAAGAGCGGGTTGCTATCGTGTTGCTAAGGAGATTTCCCGAACTGAGGATTACGATTTATTTATGCATATGTATGCTTTAGGTATGAAAGGATATAACATACAAGAACCTCTACTAAGATATTATGTTAATCTGGATGCAAT
>DUUN01000035.1 GCA_012841535.1 Gallicola sp.
CCTGTTTTATCCGTCATTTCAAAATGCGCTTCAATGCAGTAACATACATCCCTAAGAACCAGAGCGGCCCTTTGTTGCCGATTCTTACTATCACAAGTCTCATAAAATAAAGGTTCATCCAGACCATTAATTACTTTCAAAACATTTCCGATAGCAATTTTATCTTTCACTTCATTTCTTCGAATGTTAGTGAATTTTATTGGATTAATCACATGAATTTTATCAATAACCCATCTAATTGCTGGTTTCCAATAAATGGCCTCGATAATCCCTCTTGCCGCAGATGGTGTAATAACATCATAACTTACTCGCTCAACTTTCATTTCCGGACGCGTAAAGCATGCATAATCTCCCCATACTTTTAAACATATGCCAAAACCCACTCAAACTCCTCCTTTCAACAGATAGTATTTATAAAAATTTCATCATAATAGATATTTAATCCCGATTTTGGATCATACAGTAAATAATCAGTCAAGACAAAAATGTTTTCTATTATAGGCTTTACTTTTTTATCCTGAGACAGTTTTTGAAGTTCATATTTGTAAAGCATAACTGTATCAGTTTGCAATTTCCTGAATATACTCATGTAATTATTTGAATAAGCTAAAGATTCCAAGTGTTTACGATTTTTTTCGTTAGGAATGATAACTGGATATTTATTATCATCAATTAAGTGAAACTTTTCTGCTGCAGTTTTATAGTTGAATTCTATTTCTCCGTTTTCTATTTTAAAGCAATCTAGAATGTTTTGAAAATCTAAATTCTTAATTGAAAAAATATAGTTAAAATATTCACTAATTACGTTTAAATTTAAGATATCATCATATTCATTAATATACATCCGACCGAGAGCAACACCTTGATTTAAATAACTAGATTTAGACGGTTTGTAATCTTTAAAACAGAAAATATTTACTTCACCATAATCCAATTTTCCCTCGCGGTTACATCTTCCCGCTGCTTGAACAATGGAGTCAATTCCCGAAATCTCACGATAAACAACCGGAAAATCAATGTCAACTCCAGCTTCTACAATCTGTGTTGAAATTACAAGACAATCCTCTCCATTTAATAACTTATTTTTTATATTGTTGATAGCGTTTTCTCGGTCTGTTGGTGTTATTAAGGTAGATAAGCAGTAACAGTTTTTGTTGCTCAATAACTGCTTTAGTTGATTAGCTTTCTTTTTCGTGTTTACAATAATTAACGCTTGTTTATATTTCCGGATTTTCTCTACTAACATCTCATCGGAAATATTTCCAATATTGTTTATCTTTGTTCTTCTAAAGACTTCATTTAGCCCTTCAGAATCATCAATAATATCAAAGATATTAAGTTGATTAATTACAGCTTCAAAATTAGGTTGTGTTGCACTACACAATAAAACACTACACGAATAATTTGAAACCAACTCTTTAATTCCCCTTAACACAGGTTTTAAAAAATCATAAGGAAACATTTGAACTTCATCAAAAATGATTACTGAATTACAAATATTATGTAACTTACGAGTCCTACTTGTCCGATTTGAAAAAAGAGATTCAAAAAATTGTACATTTGTTGTAATAATTATCGGATAATCCCAATTTTCTGTAGCAAGTTTAAACTTTTGCATTTGCTTATTTAATTCATCATCTTCTTTTTCTTCAAAATTAAAATTGTAATGATGTTCGAGCACAAAATCATTTCCAAATATTTCTCGAAATACTTTTCCCGTTTGCTCAATAATACTTGTATAAGGTATAACGTAAATAATTCTATCCATCTTATGTTTTATAAGGTGTTTTAAAGCAAAAGCCATAGAAGTAAGTGTTTTTCCGCCCCCGGTTGGCACAGTCAAACGAAAAACACCTCTGTTCTTCTCAGCACATTCGATAGATTTATTCAATATTTCCCGTCGTTTTTTATTAATAATACCTTTTTTATCTTTAAATTTTACCAAATGATTTTGTAATTGTTTCCACATCAAATTAAAATTATACAATATTGAACGATCAATATTTGGTTCCATGAAACTTTCAGTATCTAAAAAGTCAGCATCTACAAGACAAGAAAACAGCATTCGAATATAAAAAGAAAGTGAAAAATCTTGAAAATCAGAATTTAAAAGAATTCTTTTTATTGTATCTAAGTTTATTAATTTAGGAATTTGAATTTCGCTTCTGTAATTACTGTAATCTTCTAAATCCTTTTTTAACCTGCCATGTAATGAGTGAGCCTCTTTATAATCAATTTTTGTTCCAGTGTCGGTTAACCCTCCGTGATGTCCAGAAATGCAGAAACCCAATATCGTTGCTATGTGTTCTTGAAATTCTTTATAAGCTAATTGTAAACCTGCGGAGGAGTGATCAACCTTTTCCTTACTTCCTCTTATTCTTCTTTGAAAAGAGCTTGAATATTTTCCAATGTCGTGTAATAAACCAATAACATATCCTAACTCTTCGGAATCAAATTTTTTTGCGAAAGAAGCTGTCTTTTGTGCAACACATTCCAG
>DUUN01000444.1 GCA_012841535.1 Gallicola sp.
CTATCATCTTCGTAAGTCTATCCCTTTGTTGGGTAGTTAATAATCTGAGGGTATACCTTAGAATAATCGTAACACCGCCATCTTTGTTATACGGTTCACTTTCATCATTGGTCATTCGTCTATATCCCATTAAAAAAGCCATTAATCCAAGATAAGCCTCTGTTTTACCACCGCCAGTAGGAAAATATAGTAAATCAACATAATTTCTAAAATCCGATTTATAATTTGTAATACCTGTTAAATTTAATAAAATGAAAGCTATTTGGAATGCTCGCCACTCGCTATTATCTTTGTCTAGTTCTTCACGTAAGTTGCAAATGATACCTCTACCATTTTTTAGAGAAAACGCATTAATAGCTCTTTGTTTGAACATAGCTTGATTCATGAAACAAAAGGCCTCAAAAATTGTATCGTCTGTTTCTAACAATCTAATACCATCATTAATTCTGCTTGCCTGTAATTCACATTTTTCTATAACTTGCTTTCCTTTTTCATTAAAATCAGGGCGTTTCATCTTAGGATCTTTTTTCAGGTTTTCAACCCACCCTAAATATGAATCGTGTAAATTTGCTAGCCTTTCGATAATTTCTTTTCTGTTTTTAGGTTTGGAGAAAAATTTCATCGAAAAGGTTTTAGGGATAAAACCCGTTAGCTCCGGATTAACTCCGGGTAATTCATGCTCCGGAATAAATGTCGTTTCTACAAATATTGTTTTACCATCAAATTCTTGCCAATTTGTGCCACAACCATATCCGCGCGAATAAACTGGCTTGCACTCATATAAAAACTCATCGGTTAAATCAACTTCTCTACACATATATTCTGGTATGAAATAAAATTTACCTGTTGTTTTTACAATTGTCTCTGCTTGAAACATTATTCCATTAGATAATTCTTCATCTGCACTTCGATTATTTGTAACATAAACCGAAACAAGCCTATACTCTTCAGATAATTTATATTGTGAGATTTTAACTAAAACACCTCTGTAAAACGCAGTATCAATTGAATTTTTGTTTTCAATGCCTAAATCGAAGGTTTTTGATTTAAAACTATTATCTGCTAGTATTTTCAAAGTAAGGCTTCTATGGTGTCTTCTATATTTTCTCTTAGAAATTTCCTTTCCATTTTTTTCTCCTATGGATTTTTCTCTTATGTAATCGCCCCAGTTTATTTTGATTTCTATAGTTTGTATTTCATTTGTTAAATAAAAACTGATACCAAATGAGTTTTGAACTTTATATTTATTAACATATTTGTCATCATTGTCTTCATCTCCAAAAGAATCCATATCATCATACTCTAGAGCAATATCTTCTTGTTGGTCAAATTCAATTTCACTATCCTTGGAAAGGGGATGTATTAATCCGGTTAGATAGCTTAATTCAGGTAGTTCATCTAAAACTTCTTCATCCCCATCCCTCGGACCTATTAAATCCTTTTTAATGGCATCTATTATTTCTTGCCTAACATCACTGTATGTAAACTGATTCATATTTCCTCTCCTTATTGATGATTTGACATATTATTTGCAAAACCAAATAAAAATCACTAGTTAATATTGTTCTCCACGCCTTTTTCCATTAATTTATGCACTATATTTAACCTGCCTAATTCAATTTTTATGTAATCTTTAACATCATGTTATCAGAACTTAATCACCATGTTTGGATAAACAAAACCTTCCACTATGAATTGTCTTTCAAATTCGCTAATTTGCTCTTCAATTTCTAGTTCTACCTTAGATTTATAGTCATGAAATTCTATGGTTCTTTTGCGAATGTTTTCTTCTTGTCTATCAATTTTTATCTGGATTTCATCTTTTTCTAACTGATATTCTGATTCACTCTTTCTTTTTCTCAATTCCTCAATCTCTGCACGCAACTTTTCTGTATCATAATCATATTTATCTATCCTGTTTTTGGCCCACTTATTTAGTCTTTGTTTATTGTTGATAATAGTTAAAGAATTACTATCCAAATAGTCTTTCGCTACTACAGAAGGAATATTTTCATGTATAGTGGCAATTATATCTAGTTCTTCTTCGCTTGGCATATAATCAATAAATTTTTGGCGGGGTACATTTTTAAATGCTTGTAACACATAATACGAGTCAGAGGTAACGAGGGTTCCATTATTATCAAAAACAGCAAGAACTGGTTGTAGAAATTCATGTGTGCCATTTTTGTTAAAGCTTCCAATAAAAATATACCCGTCAGTTATATTTTTGTTAGCCACAACTTGAACATCATTATTTTCAATCATAATTATTTTAGAATTTGTAGGACTGGTATTTTCGGTAACCTTATTCCATACTAATAATTGTTCAAAATAAGATTTTATTTTTTCAGCTTCTTTTTTTAATTGCTGTTTCTTTTTATTTGATGATATTGAAACAAGGATATCCTTCAATTCTCCGCTTTTTTTATTTTGCTTTGATGTTAAATCGCGTTCCAATTTATCAAATGCCGCCTTAAATTCAGCTTCAGTTCGACAAGTATCATAAATCTTTTGTATTTTTTTCTCGAAACTACTTCCTGATTCTAATAATCCTAATGCATCATCACTTGCCCCGAAAACACCTTTAAATAAATTAAACTTATTTTCTAATATCTCATAGACCCTTTTATCTGCTGAATTTTCTGTATTAATTAGATTGAAAACCGCAACATCTCTATCTTGCCCATATCTATGACAGCGTCCTATTCTTTGTTCAATTTTCATAGGATTCCAAGGGAGATCGTAGTTAATTACTGTATCACAAAATTGAAGGTTTAATCCCTCGCTCGCAGCATCTGTAGCAATTAATATATCGGCATAATCTCGAAATTCTTCAACAATCGCGTGCTTCATATCAATACTTTGTTTATTTGTAGCCTTATCTGGATTCATTGCCCGCCATGCATCATAGATTTCTTTTGTATTTGGATCACTTATTTCTCCATTAAACAACAATATATTTTCAAAACCCGCTTTCTCTAATTTCG
Organism: Gallicola sp.; assembly: GCA_012841535.1. Classification (GTDB taxonomy): domain Bacteria; phylum Bacillota; class Clostridia; order Tissierellales; family Peptoniphilaceae; genus Miniphocaeibacter. The sequence goes on from DUUN01000444.1 coordinate 2,988, forward strand.
ACAATAAATATTTTTGCGTCCTTTTTGATTCTGTGAATATTAATGCTTTTTTAGGCCGGCCGCTTTCTTCTTGTAACTCAAACGCAACTCGTAGTGCCTCAATCAAAGCCTTTGCTTTTGAATTTTCTTTAATGGATAACGCCACTTCAATTATATTTTCGACTTCTCTTAATTCTGTCTCAATTTCACTCTTATATCTTTGTCTATCTATTTTTTCAAAATCTTCTTCATAACTTGAGCCATCATCGTCATCGTCATCTAACTCTAACCATTCAAAGAAACTTTCGATACTTATCTCAGCCCTTTCAATTCTTGTACCTTCCTTTAATATTAATAAACGATTTTTCAACTTTTCAAATGTTTCAACAACAGCAAAACTTGAAGATGCTAAAAGCTTTCTAACAACCATTTTCACTAGCCCATTGTTTTGGACTGTAACTGCATATAAAACAGGTTTTTGTAAATAAGCATTTGCTAATTCATATAATTCAAACTCTTCTTTAGTCAATTTAAAATCTATTAAAAAGCTATATCGTTCACTAAATTTCATGAAATTAGACACTTCTCTGCGCAGCGTTCTTTGCATTATTGGTGATATGGCTTTTTTTAGTTCATCATAATCTTTATTCTTAGCATATTTCCTATTAAAAGTTTCCTCATCTATGAATATTTTTTCATCAATAAACCGTGATAATGCATATAATTCCCTCAGATTATTTTGAAGCGGTGTAGCTGTGAGCATTATTTTCGGGACGCCTTTTGTAGCATGAAACAATTTTAGTGGCATTTGAGTGCCTTTTCCCAAATTTCTTAATCGATGCGCTTCATCAAATACAAAACAATCCCAAACTATCTCTGGAAATTTGTTTATAAAAAAATCGGCCATTCCATACTGAACTATTACAACGAGCGGTTTATCTCTACGTGTTAAATATTTCCAACGCCCTGCATCTCTATGGTTTACAGAATACTTATTTTCAGGGATAAATGACTCTATTTGAAATTTATTTTCTAACTCATCTTGCCATTGTCTTCTCAGGGCATTGGGCATCGCAATTAGAATACGTTTCGCTCCATTTTTAATGAGATACTTAATCACTAACCCTGCTTCAATGGTTTTCCCAAGACCCACCTCATCTGCTAATATTATTCCACCGGTTCTAAGCGCTCCTAAAGCTGCGATAAAAGCTTCAACTTGATGAGGGAGGGGTTCAATTTTCGAATCATATAAGACCTTATATGGAGAATTATTAAGTTCCTTTAATGCTTGTATACCGTACTGTTTAACAAGTGGATTAACCAACGTTTTTTCCTCCTTTGATTCGTAACTGCTTTTTTATTTCTTTCGCAATCCCTTCTGCCATCATGGGAGGAACCGCATTACCTATCTGGGTATATGCCGCTGTTCTACTTCCCTCAAAGTAAAAATTGTCTGGAAAAGATTGCAGTCTTGCTGCTTCTCTGACTGTCAGAGAACGGGCTTGTTTTAAATCATAGTGAATATAATAATGGCCATCTTTTGCGATATGTGCCAAAACAGTGTGTGAATGGTATAAATTTGGGGGTATTATTTTAAACCTGTCTGTAAAATCTTTTGTGTTTTTATGTGTTATTAATTCCTTGGGTAATTCATAATAATGTAATCTTTTCTGTTGATTGTTTTCAATCCATTTTTTAATTGCTATTCGATAAATTTCACGATCTCTATCATTGTGTCGTCTTGCTAAATGCCATGTTAGAACATCATCTTTGCTTCTAAAATGTTTCATGGTATACGAATGTGGTTTATTATCATTGTATTCGTTTAATTCTTCGCCTGCTTGGATCGAAGGAAGATCATCTAATAATTCTTTTAATGTGCAATTATTTTTTTTGGTACTAAAATCAGGAAATACAAACTTGGTTGATCCAATTGTTCCGATTAATATTATTCGTTTTCTTTCTTGCGGGACACCAAAATCTTTCGAATTTAATTGACGATAATTTACCTCATAACCTAATTCTCGAAAGATTTTTTTGATATCTTTCCAATATTTCCCGTCATCAAGATTTAATAACCCTGGAACGTTTTCATATACAAACAGTTTTGGTTCGTAATATTTTAAAAATTCAAAATACAGTTTATACAAATACTTTCTATCATCATCAATTTCACGTCCGTTTTTTTGGTCTTCTTTAATTTTTTGCTGCTTCGGACGTCCCACTAAAGAATATGCTTGGCACGGCGGTCCGCCAACAATTATATCGACATTTTTGCCAACAAGAATATCATCTATTGTTTTAAAAATACTTGGTAATGTCTTTATTGTTATCTCTTTCTCTATAACGGTATTGAGTACTTCCGCAGGTATCTCTTTATATAGATCCTCTCTCGTTATTTCTTTGCGGAGATATTTGTAGTAAAGGTTTATTTTTTTATTCTTCTTCAAATAGTAATAACTCAGCCTAGTTCTTAAAGTATTAGCAGCATCGTGATTCATCTCGACATGGGCAATTGCTTCATATCCTGTCTTAATAAAACCTTCCGATAGCCCACCAGCACCTGCAAATAAGTCAATATAATTCATTTTTCTGTACATTGCCTTTCACAAAAACAAATAATTATTACGATGTTCCAATTAAACTGTTTTTACGAATCAGTGATGCTACTCCTCTCTTAATCTCTATATACTTACCATTTAAATTTCTCACAAATTTAAATAAAAAACTTATTGTCGTTAAGAAAATTCTAACATAATAATGATTTATTTTCCATTTCCTATTAATATTTAGTGTTAAAAGGGAGGAATTTTGCATTAATGTTTACGGTTTTATTGAACTCAATTGACTCTTAATTTTACTGTATTTGATTTAACAGTTACTTGTGTTTCATCAAATATAATAACAGTCGTAAAGTAAAGATTATGTCTTCCTTTAGTTAATGATCTTTTAACTTCATTTTCATCTAAATAACCATATGACCCTATATTCCAAGTTTCAGTATATGTATCACCATCCGCAATAAATAGTTCATTAGGTTCTCCTAATAATTCTTCAGTCGGAGGATATGGATACTCAAATCTTTCAATATGGGGCACAAAAGGAGAATAGTAATAAGAAATAGTTATATCTTCATAGGCCTGATTTAAAAGACTTACTGTTACAATGAAATCTTGTCCTTCTTCTTTTGCCTTATCATCTACTTTGATAGTTAATACAAAATCTTCCATGTATTTGCAACTTGTTAATCCAAAAATTGAAAAACTTAATAACCCTAATAAAAATAAACTTTTATTTTTTTTGTATCTCATGTACTAAATTGTATGCCTATTTTAATTATTTAATTCAAATATATCCAATTATTTCCAAAATTAATGTTATTACTGCTGCAACTCCTGCCAAAATAGTAGCAAAAAGAGCGAGCAATTTTATTAATTTGCGTTTTTCTGAATTCCTAGTTCCTATGTTGGAATTTTTAATTTCACTGTTATTAATTGAAATTGTTTGGTTACTGACGGGCGCATTATGCATAGGGCCGCCTTTTTTTATTTTTACTTCTTCAGCATATTTTTTAAGTTTTGGGAGAATGATTTGTAAATCATTTATATAATCGGTCTCTGTGGGGAATTTATGGGTAGAATCATCAATGTTAACATTAAATCCCACATTAGATCTTGCCGTTGATTCACTTGTTCCTTCCAACAAGCCCTTTATGTCTATAATATAAACGTTAACTATCTCATTAAATATTTTTTTTGCAAATTCAAGATTATTTTCTTTTATTGCATTCTCAGCTCTTTCAATGTAATCATCAATTAACATTTCACATTCCTTTTCTTAACCTATATCTGATTTGTTAATTGTGCTATCCGTGATGGTTATTTGATTATTATTTATAATCGTTTTCATTTCATCTCTAGTTTTTTCATCATTATGTAATATGTAGTCAATAGTTATACAGGATTTATTATA
>DUUN01000695.1 GCA_012841535.1 Gallicola sp.
ATCTCAATGATGTATTGTCTGTAATTATCTAAGACATACTCATGATTCTTTTGAAAGGCATTAAAGAATGCTTGATCTTTGTCCCACCAGTTACAAATCGTTTTATACGATAGGTTCAACTTTTCAGATACTTTGACTTTGGATAGCCCTAGTTCCTTATACTCTTGAAGTTCTTGTATTGTTGTATACTTAACATTAATTTCACCTCCTTTAGTTTGTTAGTACACATCTACATCTTCAATATTCACATCTACACCACCTCCTAAATTTGGATTATATGCAAGTTTACAACAAAAAATCAAATAACATTAATACAATAGACCCGTTGAAATTCTCTATTTAATTTTTACTGGATTCATCTTGTATTCAGAGATATCATTTATCATTTTATAAATTGGAATATTTAAATCTATCAACAGCGAAACGACTTCATTCATTGTATCTTTATCCATTTTATTACCTAAGTAAATAGCAGATATGTTATTTAATCTAAGTTCTCTACTATAATTATTTACTTCATCAATAAGTATGATTGATCTCCATTCAGTCTCATATTCCCATATCTTGTGTTTTGTAAATAAACCCTTAATAAAAAATCTTATAATATCTAATTTACCATTTGATTCTATATTATTCAAATCAATGTTATCCAGCAAATTTGAATCTATTGTCACTCGTTGCTCCGCATATATAATTTCATCTAAGAAAATTTTGATATCATCATTTTTTATAACATCTCTAAAATCGTATTCTATACAAATTCCTTTATGAGAATCACCATAGTGAGACCACATTAAAGGATTATTATAACTTGTTGTTAAAGAAGCAACACCTATTTTTTCATCTATAAAACTGAAAATTCTGTTATTGAAATCGTTAATTGAGTCATTTAGTTTATTCTTAATCATTTCTGCATCCCCAGGTAAACCAGAAGAATTAATTAACTCCTTAAAAGTATTAAAATTAGGATTAATTGGATTCAAACCTGAATTTACTATCTTCTCCTGACCAACTTGATTCGCTAACATCTTCATTTGATTGGATAATGTTTCTTCGTCTAATTTATCAGCCAAAAAAGGTTTAAGGAATTTTAAATATTGATGCGGACTATTCATCATTTTTACTGTAAATTTTTGCATTGCATTATCTAATGTAAAGTCAGGTTCATTTATTAATTTTTCTATTTCTCTCAATATAAATACTACGTATTCTTTAATTTCATCAGCAATCTTCATCTTATTTACATCATCTATAAGTTCATCAATATCGTGATATGTTTTATCAATTGAAAATACTTTATTAATATCTCTAATCTCAACGAAACAACCTAGTATTTCTCTAAAAAAAGCATTTAGTCCAATTCCAAATACGCAGTCATATGGATCATTAAAAAAGCTAGGTTTATTATGGTAAATATAATTGTTTAACACTGATTTGAATCCATATTGTTTCTCATGTAATAGATTTTGCTTAATATTTGTATGCAGGTCACTTATCGAAATATATCGGTATAATTTAAAATTCACTTTTTCTAACTTTTGAGTAATTTCTTGAATATACTCTTTGTAGTCTTGTTTTCTATATCCTTCAATTAATTTTTCTACCGCCATACTCTATCTCCTTTCTTAGACAATAAACATTTTAAAACTTTATAACAAAAATCCCCCTATCTTTATCTATAGGAGGAATAATACTTTCAAATCTAGTCTTCTTTAATTGTCAACCAATCATTTGATAAGATCGTTGACGAAAAAATCATGTCATTTATTATATACTCAATCTCAATTCTTAGTTTTGCAAAATTCACTCCATTGTTCGGAATTATGCCTGGTGCATTAGTTACATAAGTCTTACTTGATTTACTATTAATAACTATATTTGTAATATTATTAGTGTTCTCTTGAAAGATTACTATTTTGAACACATTTTCGTCAGATAACTCCACTTTGCTAGTTATATCTGAACTTTCATAAAAATCAACATATGCTATTATACTTTTAATGTTTTTATGAAGATTCATAATCTTATCAGCATTAATTGCTATTTTTTCAATAGTATAACCAAATGATACTCTACTAGACCAATTCTCATTACTGTGATTAAATAAATCAACTCTATTCATTGCATTATAATTTGAATCGTATCTAGTTTCTTGTAAAACAGGCGTAAACTCTATATCTTCAAGTTTGATTAATTGTAATAGTTTATAGCTACCATCTTCTTGAATAATTACATCTCCTTCTCTAGGTTGAAGAGTAACTACTTCTTGATTGTTATTAAAACTATTAATTGTATTGTTAATTGCTGTTGCCAAACTTAAAGTCAAGATACCTAAGACGAGTGTAACTAGTGTTGTAAACAGCGTTAATCCTAAACTAGATACGGCATACCATTTGGTTTTGGTATAATCCTTATCAGTATGATTATTTATTTGTTCACTTGTTTTTTCTTCCATTTTCTTACTCTCCTACCTATTATATTGAAATTATTTATCACTAGTTTAATTAAAAATCAAAACTTAAATTAATGATTTTTTTATATAATACCACTTTATTAATAATCAGATATGGACTCATGAATATTTATAATTTCCAAGATTTCAATTGATTTAAAGTACTACAATACTATCATGCAAATTATTTATAACTTTTAATAAAATATCAATTTTATCATTAAACAATCCAACAACATCATAATCACTGAAAGGAGATTTTTCAACCAAATCTTGTTTTGTTATATCACCATTCTGTTGAACATAGTTGATGATACTTTTAACAAATTCTTGTTGTTTCGAAGATAAAATATTGGTATTAAGGTATTCAGAAAACTTTTGATTAATTGCTTCTTGCTCAATTCCTACGATACTGCGAATAAAAACCGC
>DUUN01000222.1 GCA_012841535.1 Gallicola sp.
ATACATAACCCGCTTTGAAAGAAGCGGGATTATTTTTAATTATAAGTAAGTATACTTTTTCTTTGTATGTAGATTAAAAATAATACATATTAGTTCACAATCGAAAAAATATATTAGGTATTTGGTGACATTTATATTTTGCAATATCTATTATGGATAACTTTGTTGGAAATTGATGGAATATATGTTATTATAACCTATAAATAGCTATATAATTAAGATGTGTAAAGTTACGGCTTGTAACATAGAAATTAATACGATTTGTTTGTGGAATAAACGAAAATTGGAGGTGCGGGTAATGTGGAGAGATAGTGAGACCGAATTAGATTATCTTGACTTCGATTATTTAATTGAAACGATAAGTGACATCATTAGGAATGATGACCTACTACCATCTACAATTGGAGTTTACGGTGATTGGGGTAGTGGGAAGTCCAGTTTAATAAATATGAGTATAACTTCGATGAAGGATGATGAAAATATTGTATCTATCTATTTTAATGGATGGTTATTTGAAGATTATGAAGATGCAAAAACTGCATTATTAGGAAGCATTTTAGATACTATTGAGGAAAAAAGAACACTTGATGAAACTGCAAGAGACTGTATTAAAGGCTTATATAAGAGTATTGATAAAATGAAGCTAGTAAAAAATGCAATTGGCCTAGGGGTTGGAGCATTCCTAAGTAGTGGAACTAATATTGTAGCTGATCTCGCTATTTCAACTGTATTGGATAAAATTCCGACTTTAAAGGATGGTATATTTAAAGAAGATATTATGGAAACTATTAAATCGGAATTGACAAACAAAGAACTGCGTGAAAACATTAGCACTTTTCGAGAAGATTTTGATAAATTATTGCAACGAGCAAATATTGACAGACTAGTAGTATTTATTGATGAACTTGATAGGTGTAGTCCAGATACGATTTTAGAAACATTAGAAGCAATACGACTCTTCTTATATGTAGGAAGAACAGTTTTTATTATTGGTGCTGATGAAAGGCATATTTCCTATGCTGTTCAAACAAAATTTAAAGAAATTGAAGGAACTGGAATTGACATCGGCAAGGAATATTTAGAAAAAATAATTCAATATCCAGTAAGAATACCAAGACTAAGTACCAGAGAAGTTGAGTTATATATATCATTACTTTTTATGGAAAAAGAACTAACAAAAGAAGAATTTGAAAAAACTATAGAATTTATCAATATTCAAAAGAATAAGAACTTTTTTGACTTTCAGCTTAATTACAGTATTTTAAAAGATTTTAATGAGGATATTGCAAATAAGGTTAGATTGAGCTTAGAGGTATCAAAACAACTATCTTCGGTATTGGCTAATGGATTAAATGGTAACCCAAGACATTGTAAACGATTTTTGAATTCTATGGAAATGAGATTGAATATGGCTAAATATAAGGAGATTGAGTTAGATAGAAAAGTTTTAGCGAAAGTTATGATGCTTGAATATTTTAAATCAGGAATGTTTGCAGAATTGGTAAGTGCACCAATTGATTTAACAGGTAAAATTGTAGAATTATCTATGCTTGAAAAAGGGGAAATAGAATCTTTAGATAGATTGGTTGCATGGAAAGATGATGATTGGGTGAATAATTGGTTGAATATGGAACCTTCTATCGGCAATGAAGATTTACGGCCTTATTTTTATTTTGCTAGAACGACACTTGATAATAGATATGAAATGCCTAAGACGAAAATGAGTAGAATTGCAAATGATGTATTAAGAAATTTAACTTCAGAATCAGAATCAGGCTTACGTAGTGCTTGCGATAAAGCAACAGATGTAAATGAATATGAAGCTACATTAATAATTGATTATTTAATATCACAAATTACAAGTTCGAGTGAAATAAATGATATGTATTTTAAAGCACTATTAGAATGGGGAGAATTGAAAAGTGAGGTGCATTCGGAAATAATTAACGGTTTACAAGCTTTAAATGGAATTAGAATAAAGCCATCATTTATACCAAGAGTAAAGAATTTTGGTAAAGAAACTAAACAAACAGAGAAAATTGATGAGATTTTTGATAGGTGGATTAAAGATAATTTCAAGCTTAAATCTATTATAGACGAAGAAAGGGGAAATTAGTTGTGGGAACTTCAAGCATATTTGATGGACCAGTAAAGAATTTATTACCTAATGATTATGATGATTTAGATGAGATTGATTCGCCAGATGATCTTGATCAAGATCCAACAGATATCCCTGACAATCCAGATGAAGAAGAGGTTCAAGGAATTCCTTATAGATGGAAAGATGCAAAAGACGCAATGACAAGATATGTAAAAGGTAGTTCATCCGATAGAGGCAAAGTTATGAGTAGATATGTTAGGGCGTCTGGTGGCTCCAATCAACTTTCTAGGACTTCAACTTCTGGTAAAAATGCTACGATTAATTTAGGAAGAGTAATTCAGGCTTTTAGAGATTCTGGTGTGGGAAAAACACTTAAGTCTTTACAAATCGATTTTGTGAATAAAAGTGCAAAAGAGGTATTGTCTGAACTTGTTAATGTTATTTCTAGTGATGCTGACTCAAAAGAGGATATTGCTGCAAGAGGGGCTTCCATAGAAGCAATTTCTGAGCTTTATGACATAGTATTAAAGAATGATGGTAGTATTGAATCTTTAAGCAAGATTGATGAGAATACTTTTAGAAAAGTAATTGAGGTTTTTGTAAGTGAATATATTTTTATTCGTGTTATGGGAGATTTGCAGAGCAGATTTGAACAACATGAAAATAATCCTAAAGAGTCAATTAAGAAAGAAAAAGAGTTAAAGAGTTATATTACTACCAAGGTTGAACTAAGGTTAAAAGAAATGAAACCAGAAAATCATGATTATCATTCTAGTAGCATTGAAAAAGAGATAAATGATTTATATAAAACTTGTTTTAGAGCCTTTGAGGAATACATATAATTTTGTTAAAGGGGGTGTAGAAGTGATAAATATTGTATATAAAAATTCATCAGATGAAGACTATGCAATCAATGGCAATTATATAACCTATAATTTTAATGATTATAAATATACATTTTGGAAGAGTAAATTAGAACTATTACCAAAATTTCCATCCATAGAAGCAATTGATCTTTTGATGATATCATTAGCTGTTTATGGTGCGGATA
>DUUN01000681.1 GCA_012841535.1 Gallicola sp.
CTAATTCATCTTTTTCATTAAAGATTTCAATTAAAGTATTTGGTAGTGGTTCACTTGTTAAAAAATCAACTTTAGTAAATTCTAATGTTCCTTTTTTCTTTTCATTTGTCATATTAGCTTTTACTATTTCTCCATTATTTTTTATTTCAAAATATACTTTATCATTATTTAATTTATAACCAGTTACAGCTTCTGTTTCTACAATATAGAACTTACCAACAAATAAATCTTTAATAATAATTTTTCCTTCATTATTTGTTTTACCAGTAAATATTAATTCATCTTTATCAGTATATATTTCTACTTTTGTATTTGGAATAACATCACCAGTAACAAGATCGGTTTTAGTAAATTCTAACTCTCCTTTAAATAATTTATTATCTATATCACTTTTACTATAAACAATTGCAGTTTTATCGTCTTTTTCTACTAACTCTATATCATATTTAGTATTATTTAAAACATATCCATCTTTTGTTTTAACTTCAATTAAATAATATTTACCTAAAGGTAATTCTTTACTTTTAGCATAACCATTTTTATCAGTTACTAGCTTATCTACTAAATCACCTTTTAAATAATAAATATGATTACCATCAGATGATTTAATATCTTCACTAGCATACAATTCAAATTCTACTCCATCCAATTTTATAGTTCCATATGAATACTCTCCATTTTCTATTACAACATTTTCACCTGTTTTATTTACTTCAATAATTCCTTTAATTGGTTTATCTTTAAAATAAACTGTAATGAATGCTCCATATGTAGTATAACTATAATGAGTATCATTTCCTATTGTAAAATCTAATCCATCTTTATTTAACAAATATCCTTTTGGACTACTAACTTCAATTAATTTATAATTACCTGCTTCTAGTTTTAAATATGTAACAAATTTACCTTCATCATCTGTTTTAAATTCTGAATAAACTTTACCTCCAACAAATTGACTTATATATTGTTTAGTATCTTTATTATAAATTTTAAAAGTAGTATTTGCTAAAGCAATTGTTTTTCCAGTTTCTTCATCAACTTTAAATACTTGTAAATAAGCAGATAGTTTATTATTTAAAATATTATAATATTGTTCTAATTCTGATTCTCTATTAACTGTTATAAAGAAATCATATATTTTTTCATATCCAGTATTTGTATTTACTTGTCTTAATTTCCATACACCATATGGTAAATTGATAGAAGCATAACCATTTTTATCTGTTTTAATACTATCAAATTTTCTTCCATCTAAATAATATATATCAAATACAATATCTTTTTCAGCATTTAAGAATGTTGTTTGTCCGTCAACAAAATCATATTGTTTTAATATACTAATATAATTTTTTATTACTTCTTCATATGATGTTATTTCTATTAATTCATTATTAACAATACTGATTGAATATTTTGTACTATCAATATAATATCCTTCGCTTGGTTCTAATTCTTTTACAGTATATTTTCCATATGGTAAATCTTTTGATGTTGCTGTACAATCATTTCCTATTACAACATTATCAACTAATTCATTTTTACTATTGTAGATTCCATATTTTGCACCATCTAATTTTGCTTGACCTTGAGGAGTACAAGTTTTATTTTCACTATCTAATTTTGTAACTTTTATTTTTGTTTTTATAACTTGTTCTTTAGATGTAACATTTACTATATTATTATTTGTAATATGTATTTCATATGAATTTGAATCAATATAATATCCCTCACTAGATTCTAATTCTTTTATAGTATATTTTCCATATGGTAAATCTTTTGATGTTGCTGTACAATCGTTTCCAATAACAATAGTATCAACTAATTCATTTTTACTATTATATATTCCATATTTTGCACCTTGTAATGTTGCATCACCTTGTGCTAAGCAAGAGTTATTTTCATTATCAAGTTTAGTAATTTTTATCTTACTTTTAATTATTTCTTCATATACATTAACACTAGGATTTAAATTATCTAAAGTAACATCAAAATAATATTTAGTATTATCTACATAATATCCTGTTGATGAAGCTTCTTCTAATAAATAATACTTTCCTAATGAAGGTAAATAACCACTTGTTGCATTTCCATTATTGTCAGTTGTTATTGTACCTACTTTATTTCCATTTTCTTGATAAATTCCATATCTTGCACCTAGTAGAGTAGCGTCACCTTGTGCTTTTTGTTGATTTGTTTCTTTATCTGTTTTATTAATTGTTACTTTTCCTCCAAATACACTTAATCTAAAATTAACTGTAATAGGATCATATGCTCCAAGTCTAAATACATTTTGTGAATGGTCATTAAAATATACTATAGGTGGAACTGTAAATTTTGTATCTGATTTACTAATTGTTAAAGAAGCTTCTCCAATACCTGTTGCTGTTATAGTTAATGAGTTACCATTTATACTAGCATTAATATTCTTTGTATCTTTAACACTGTATTCATTTAATTTACCATTAACATCATTAATTGTTATTGTTTGATTAATTGGCATTGATAAATTATTTAATTCATTAAATTGTGGTGTCTTATAATGACTATTTACTAAGTTTTCTAATTCTGCTATTTCACTAGCATATAAACTATCATTTCTTGTACCATTTAATGAATTTGTAAAATATATTTGAGAATTTGGTTCAACTGTTCTCCAAATAAGCAATTGAGTAATTGCATACCATTTATGCTCAGAATGACCTGTATAACCATATCCGTAATATGCATATAAATTTGCTTTTACAAATTGTTCTTTTGTCATATTTAAATATGTTTCATAATCACTTCTAGCAACTTTATAAACATAATTATTATCAATATCAACAAATGGTTGTAAGCAATATACAAACTTATTATCTTCACTTCTTCTAATAAACCTAGCTTGTTGATATTTTGAATATCCATCTGATCTATCTTTTTTTATATAAATATTAGATATGTATTCACTCGGCCAAATTGCTTGTCCAGTATAGTTTTCAGCTTTTACTTCATTTGTATTCATAAATAAGCCAAAAATAGTTGATGCCAAGATTCCAAAGGATAATAATATTTTTTTACTTATCTTCATTTTCTTCCTCCATTCTTGAACATCTACCTGATATTACACATGCAGAATAAATAAAAAGAATTATTACTAATAATCCTATAACTAATAAAATCATTTTCTTCACCTCATAAAAAAAAAGAACACTTTCATGTTCTAATTATAATAATCAAAATCTTCTCCTAAATAAGCACCACTATAACTATTTACACTATTACACCAATAACCTCCACTATGTTCTGCTATATATGAATTTCCATATTCTTGACATGCTTTTAATGTTGATTCTTGTGTTCCATAATCTTTTACATTAAAATCTACTTTTGCCCATGAGTGTGCTGGTTTATTATAATAATCATATTCAGATATACCTAAATCATCCCATGGTTTCTTTTCAACTGGTTTAGGTGTTTCTGCATTGTTATTCTGTGGTACATTATTATCTTGATTAGTATTATTACTAGGATTATCATTTTTATAAGTTTGATTATTACTTGGTTTTGTAATAACGTCACTTTTATTTTTTAATTCTTCTTTTGTTATATCAGTTTGTTCCTTAGTAGTAACACTATCATTATTATTTTCTTCTTTTATTTCTATCTTTGTTTCAGAATTAATATTTTCTTCTATTATTTCAACTTCATTATCTTTTTCTGATTTTTCATTAGTTGAAGTTTCAATTTCCTTATTAACTATCGTTTTATTTTTTAATTCATTATTATTATAAATAGTAATTCCTATTCCAATGACTGATAATAAAAGAACTATTATTAAAGTTAAAATGACAATTTTCTTTCGCATAATTACCACCTCTACTTATATGGTATATTACTAAAAATCAATTGTCAAATCATCAATCATAGAACCACCTCCTTTAATGTATAAAAAAAGAAGATTTTACTCTTCTTTTGCCCTACACCATTCTTCATATTCAATTTCTAATTCTTGATCTAATTTTTCACCTTTTTCAATTGCTTTATTTAACTTACATGCAAAATTTACTATAAAAGAATTTCTTACATTTATAATTGTATTTCTAGCACATCCTATTTCTTCAGCAGCTCTTCTTTCAGATTTCTTCATTAAGTAACAAATAGTCATATAAACATTTTCTTCAATAGAAATATTATCTGATATATATTTCAATATTTGTGCATATTTAAAGTATTCCGTCTTATCATCTATATATTTATCTAAACTATTATAATTATTAATACCTCTTCTACTTTCATCTACCCACACCATTTTATATTGACTAGATGGTAATAATTGTGGTCCACCAGTCAAAGTTCGTTGTAATTTACGATAATTCTTAAACCATTTATATACTATAAACTCTGTTCTTTCTAAATCATAATCAGATATATCATCTTCTCTTAATAATTCTAAATCTAGTAATTTTACATTATCAGTGCTATCCATATTTCCCTCCAAACAATGAAAAAGAGAAGCTTTAGAGGGTGAAACTCCCTAGGCTTCTCTTCTGTCAATAAAAGATACTAAGTCATTATTTAGTAAATAAGACTTAGGAAAATAAACAATATTTTTATTCTTAATATAAACCATAAAACCACAATCCCTTATACATATTAGCTTTATTAATCGCTTATATCCCTCAAATATTGTTTATTATTTTATTCTTTTATTTTTTATATGTCAATATTTTTTATTAAAAATGAACATTTATCTTTTTCGTCAAGATGTCCACTTTACTACATTTTATCACTTGACAGCGGATATTCAAGGATATTGTGGCTCAAAAGTGGCTCAAAGGTGGCTTAAAAGTGGCTCAATATAACATTCTTTCTTATTGTCCAATAAAAAACACATTATTTAATGTGTTCTAATGTATTTTCTAACTCATTTATACTAATATTAGTATATTTTTCAACCAATTGTTCAAAATATTCATTAGCATCATTTATATTGTTAAAAAATGATC
>DUUN01000859.1 GCA_012841535.1 Gallicola sp.
GCCGGCACCCACCTGGCCCCCACCATCAAGGTGGCCGAAGCCGCCAAGGTGATCGAGAACTCCCAGACAGACATCAACATCGCCTTCGTGAATGAACTAGCCAAGATATTCAACAAGATGGGCATTGATACTCAGGATGTGTTGGAAGCGGCCGGCACCAAGTGGAACTTTCTCCCCTTTAAGCCGGGATTGGTAGGCGGTCACTGTATTGGGGTAGATCCCTATTACCTGGCCCAAGCTTCACAACGGTATGGGTATAATCCTGAGATCATTCTTGCCGGAAGACGTATGAACGACGGGATGGGAGAGTATGTAGCCGATCAGGTGGTGAAGCTGATGCTCAAGAAAGGGATACAGGTACTTGGCTCAAATGTGCTGGTTTTAGGCTTTACCTTCAAGGAAAACTGTCCCGACGTGCGCAACACCAAGGTGATCGACATCATCAAGACGCTGGAAGAGTACAACGCCAATGTAACAATTTACGATCCCTGGGCAAATCCAGCCATAGCAAAACATGAGTATGGGGTAGTGCTGCAGAACGAGCTTCCAGAACAACATTATGATGCGGTTATCCTTGCAGTGGCGCACGATGAATTTAAAGAGCTTGACATTGCCCACATATCAAATGGCAAAAGCGTGGTATATGATGTGAAGGGAATTTTGAGTGAAGAGGTGATTGATGGGAAGTTGTAGGAAATAGATAAATATTTCTTTTTAAGCAAACCACATATTTTATTTAAACGACTAGAATTTGGAAGAAACTACACCCACATCTACTTCATCGCAGAATAACAGGCGTATTGCTAAAAATACGATGATGCTCTATTTCAGGATGATACTGACCATGATTGTCAGTCTCTACACATCTCGGGTGATTCTGAATACGCTTGGAGTAGAAGATTATGGTATATACAATGTTGTAGGTGGAGTGGTATCGATGTTCGCTTTTTTCAACAGTGCGATGTCATCGGCCACGCAGCGGTTTCTTTCATATGAAATAGGTAAAGGAGATTTCGCTCAACTGCGTAAAACCTTTAATGCCACACAAATAATCCATATTGGTATAGCGATACTAATATTTATTCTTGCTGAGACGATAGGATTATGGTTTGTAAGGACCAACTTGGTTATACCTCCCGAAAGGATAGATGCGGCACTATGGGTGTATCACTTCTCAGTTCTATCTTTCATGGTTACAGTCATTCAAGTACCATACAATGCTACTATCATAGCCCATGAGCGAATGAATGTTTATGCTTATGTAAGCATAATTGAAGTCGTTCTTAAGCTGTTGATCGTGTTTATGCTAACCTGGATAACATACGATAAACTAAAGTTGTATGGAATATTACTTTTTGTTGTTGTGTTTTTTGTTGCTGCAATCTATAGAATTTATACTCGAAGGAATTTTAAAGAGACCAAATTTTTGATAGTAAATGATAAAAACCTTTATAAATCACTTTTTAGTTTTTCTGGTTGGAATTTATTGGGTAACGCTGCTGTTATAATTAGAGGGCAAGGTGTAAATATCATATTAAATTTGTTTTTTGGTCCTGCTGTTAATGCTGCACGGGGTATAGCTTATCAAATACAAAGTGCATTATACAGTTTTGTGTTAAATTTCCAAATGGCAATGAAACCACAAATAATTAAATCTTTTGCTTTAGATGATTTTAAATACATGCATCAATTAGTGTTTCGTGGGTCAAAATTTTCTTTCTACTTGTTATTCTGCCTTTCACTACCTGTTATTTTTGAAGCTGAAACAATATTAAATATCTGGTTGGTAGAAGTTCCAGATTACACAATAATATTTCTTAGACTTATAATAATAGATGTTCTTATTGAAAGTGTTGCCGGTCAGTTAGTAACTGCTGCACATGCATCTGGAAAAATTAAACTATATCAATCAATTGTTGCATTATTCTTTGTTTTAAACTTACCTATTTCATATTTGCTGTTAGAATATGGATACGAGCCACAAACTGTTATGTATGTGAGTATTGTTCTAACATCATTCAACCTATTTGTCAGAATTAATATTGTAAGCAAGCTTGCTAAATTTGAAGTAGTGGATTTCATGAAAAAAGTCCTTTTCCCAATTTTTTTAGTTGTGGCTGTATCTATAGTTATACCATTAATTATTAAATCTTTAATGTCTAATGGTATTGTTGAGTTTTTTATTATGATTATCACATCAATTCTTTCAATTGTAAATACAATATATTTTATAGGATTGAATAAAAATGAAAGATCTTTTGTTAAAATTAAAATGAATGCTCTAATATTGAAATTAAAATGATTTATTTGCTGATAATATTGGTTATTTCGTTTATGTTGAATCTGTTTTTTATTAAATATGATATACTTCCTTATTTAACTCCATCTATTAGAAAAAGAGTAAATAAATCAAAAAATAAAAAAAGGAATGTCGATGAACTTGAACAATTAATTCTAAAAGCTTCCATATCTATACTTAAAAGTAAAAAGTCAATCATGTCTTGGAATACAGGTGGGTCTTATTCAAAGATAATAGAAACCGTTTCTTCTATATTAAATAAAAGATCTAAAAAAGATTTCAGAAATTACAATTATCCAAGAGGTTATCTACTTTCAGGGTTAAGTGAGTATTTGATTTCTACTGATGACAATGATAACCTTTTAATATTAAAGGATTATTTTGATAAATATTATATTAATGATATTGGTGACCCATTATTTACTCTTGACAAGGTAGATCAATCTCTTTTTGGAATTGCATCTATTAATCTCTACAAAACATTTAAGGAAGATAAGTATTTGTTTTTTGCGAAAATTATTTACAATTTTATTTTCAACAATTATTCAAAAAATAAATTAGTAACTTACAGAGATAATTCTAAGAATGAATTAAATGATACTATTGGAATGATAGTACCTTTTCTAGTAAGGTACTATCAACTTACTAATGAACACGAAGCATTAAGAATTGCTGATAATCAGTTACGTTTTTTTACAAAATATGGTATAGATAAACATTCTTTTATACCATCACATGGAATAAATTTAATCAATAAAATTAAGGTTGGTTCTTCTAATTGGGGAAGAGGGATAGGCTGGTACTTCATAGGTATTAAAGATATCTATTGTCTGAATGGTGATTTTGAGAATGAATATATTGGTTTAAGCAAGACTATCGAGAACCTGCAAAATGAAGAGGGTTTATGGGGACAATTTCCTGGTAGTAAAGATGATTTTGATGCTAGTACTTCAACAATGTTTTTATATTGTTTATCAAAAGAATTCATCAGTAGAGAAGAAATTCTAGTAAAATTAGATGATTATATTTCTAAAAGTGGGTTTGTTTTGAGAACATCGGGTGATACAGCTAGTTTAAATTATTATTCAAGTTTTTCAGGTAAAAGTGAATTATCACAAGGTGTTTTATTAATGATTTTAAGTAGATATAAATGAAAATTGGAATTCTCACCCAACCACTTCATAACAATTATGGGGGTCTTTTGCAAGCATATGCATTAAAAGAGGTGCTTCAATCGCTGGGGCATGAGGTGATAATTATAAATAGACAATCAAAAAAAGTCTCAACTTTTAGAAAATTTGGTTCAGTATTAAAGAGTATTTTAATTGGACGCACAATTGCTCCAACCTTTTTAATGAATGAATCTTTTAAAGAAGAGATTTCAAGAGAGACAAGAAGGTTTAGAGTAAAATACATCCCAAATCTGTCTCAACTTATTACAGATAATGAAGACATGCATAATCTCAGCAATATGGGATTTGATGCGTATGTAGTGGGCAGTGACCAATGCTGGCGTCCAAGATACTCCCCTAACATTCGTAACTACTTTCTTGATTTTGCAATAAATGACAATCGTGTGAAACGTATTGCATATGCAGCTTCATTTGGTGTTTCTCATTGGGAGTTTACTAATGAAGATACTGCCGCATGTAGTGAATTATTGAATAAGTTTAATGCCATAAGTGTACGTGAGGATTCAGCGATTGACCTGATTAAAAACAAATTGGGTAGAGATGATGCAATTCATGTATTGGATCCAACTATGCTGTTGAACAAAGAGCATTACAATGATTTGGTAGAATCCGAAAACGCTCCTGCTTCTCCCGGTAACTTAAATGTGTATGTATTGGACAAGACCCCGGAAAAGGATAAGTTGGTTCGTCAAATAGAAGCAAAGTTGCAGTTGAAAGCTTTTCAGGTACTTCCTGTAAAAAGACTCAACGAGCAAAAGGTGACAAAAGTCAATATAGAAGACTTTGTATATCCATATCCCGCAGCATGGATCAGAGGTTTTCAAGATGCTAAGTTTGTTGTAACTGATTCGTTTCACGGAACAGTTTTTTCAATACTTCACAATGTCCCTTTTATTGTGATTGGCAATATAGAAAGAGGTTTGTCTCGCTTTCAGTCTCTCCTCAAAATGTTCGGACTTGAAGATAGGTTGATAACAGATGTTGATACGATAAAGATTGAATATTTTACTGATAAGAAGATTGATTGGGTAAGGGTAAATAAGATATTGGACCAGGAGAGGGAGAAATCATTGGAGTTTTTGAAAAAAGGGTTACAAATTGATTTATTAAATTAGCACACATGTTTTCAGTAGTTATACCTTTATACAACAAAGAATTAAGCATCAGCAATACAATTCAGTCAGTTCTGAATCAAACATTTCAGGACTTTGAAATCGTTGTTGTGAATGACGGTTCCACAGATAATAGTCTTCAAGTGGTTGAGAAAATTAATGATTCTAGAATCAGAATTATTAATAAACCCAATGGAGGTGTTTCTAGTGCACGTAATAGAGGAATAAAAGAAGCAAAGTATGACTGGATTGCTTTTTTGGATGGTGATGATTTATGGATTGATAATCACTTGGAAACGCTGAAAGATATGATAGAAACAAACCCAGCTGATAAGGTTTTTACAACATCATTTATATTCAGTGACAATAATAACGTTAAAGTTCAGAGGGAATCATTTGCATATCTTCGTGTGGATAATTTTTGCAAAGCATCTTTAAATCATTTTAATAAAACTATTATTAGTTCTATAACAATTTGTATACATAAAGAAGTGTTTGGTAACATAGGTGTATTTAATACAAATTATATAAGGGGAGAAGATGTTGATTTATGGATAAGAATTTCGAAAATATATGATATAATTTACACTGATAAAGTGACTGCGATATATAGAAAAGATGCTGAAAATAGAAGTGATGTATCATATGTTGGTGTAAAGAGAACATTTTTGAAAGACATTGATTTTAAAAATATTACAGATAATTATGAGCGTAAATATTATCAATACTTTCTTCTAAATCGTTTTAAAGGATGTATATTAAAAAGAAAATGGAGTGAATTGTTTTATTTATTGTTTAAATACAATTATCATATTTTCATTTGATTCCTAGACTTTGTTTAATTTAGATATGGCATGATAGATTATTTCACTAAAATATACTCCTCAATTAAAAATAGGAATTCATTTTTAACGAAGATAAGATTCTACTCTCTTCAAAGAGTTTTAGTTAGACAAACTGCTAATTTAATATTACCAGTATTTTTTCATTTTACAAAAGAAAAATATAGATTATCTGAAGTCAAAAATAAAGTAGATGATGGATTAATTGTATCCTTTACATCTTTTCCTGCACGTATCAAAAAAGTTCATTTAGTTGTAGAGTCAATTCTAAGACAATCAGTATTGCCTGATCGTATAATTCTTTGGTTATCAAAAGAACAATTTCCAAGTGAAGAGTCTTTACCGAAAAAACTTTTAGAACAAAAAGGACGTGGATTAGAGATAGTAATTTGTGAGGGTGATTTACGCTCGTATAAAAAGTTTTATTATACTGTTCGTGATTATCCAAAGTCTGATTTTATTATCATTGATGATGATATTTTTTACCCATCTGACACTATAGAAACTTTGATAAATTGTAATAATGAATATCCTGATAATGTTTGTTTTAATAGAGGTAGGAAATTAAATGTTCACGATAAAAATATTACTAAATATAAATCATGGTATTCATTAGAAAAAGGAACAGAACCAAGATATGACATAATGGCCACTGGAGTAGGAGGAGTTTATTATCCTGCTAATATTTTAAACCAACATGTATTAAATGAAAAAGTATTTATGAACACATGTAAATTTGCAGATGATATTTGGTTGTATGTAATGACTCTTATGAATGATAATAAACTTGTTAAAACCAATAATAATAAAACATTTCTTCCGGTTATAAATAAAAATAATATTACATTAACATCAGTCAATGTGGGTGAAGATTTAAATGATGTTCAAATTAATAATGTGAGAGAATACTTTATAAAGTACCATGGATTAGATCCATTTAAACAGTTATATAGAATAAATTAACTAATAAATATAATAAAATAGTTGCTGAGTAGTTTATTATACTTGAATAAAACTAGACTACCTGTAATAATTTATTATCATTGCTATGTTAGATATTTCTGTTTGATTTTATTAAATATATTATACTTTTTAAATTTAAGGCTTTATATACTTCAAACAATAACAAGATTATATATAAATTGTATAGATAAAATGACATTAGAATTTACTAAAATAAAATATTATCCTCTTTATTTGTTTTTTATATTGACACTTCTGATATCTTTTGGAACTAGTAGGGGGCTACATTTAAAAATAGCTCCTTATTTTGCATTTATATCATTGCTAATTATAATCGCTACAAAACAAAATTTTTATAAAGGTGTTCTTAAACCTCTTGTGATATTTGTCTTTCTTACTACTATTTCTTCAATTAATTATTTTTATTTTAACAGAGTAAATTTTACTTATTTGGAATATTTATCTTACTCCAATTCAATATACTTGGCTTCTTTTGTCTTATTTAGTTATATAAATAAAAGTCCCAAGTCAATTAAAATTATTAAGTCTCTTATTATTGCATACTTTTTAATAGGATTTTATTGGTATTTTAAGTCAGCATCAACACTTTCTGAAAAGTCATCTGTTGATCAATTATTACAAAACAATGCTTTTTATTATGTATTAATGCCGCTACCTTTGATCTTTCTTCTTAAGAGTAGGGTTGCACAAACTATAGCTTTGATTATAACATTTGTTATATGTATCTTATCAGTTAAAAGGAGTGCGATTATTGTTGTTTCTATTATATCCTTGTTCTTTATCTATTATAATTATATTAGAGGGGAGAAGAAATTAAAGTCTACTCTCTTGTTGGTTGTTTTTTTAATTGCTCTAATAAATATAATTGATTTTTCTTTAGTTTTTGAACGCTTAGATTTTGTTTCTCAGCGATTAGAGAATATTCAAGAAGATGGAGGATCAGGACGTATGGAAGTTATTGATAGGTTTTTCAAACAAGATTATAAAGAGTTGCTCAAATTTCCCACAATAATTTTAGGAAAAGGTTTCAAAGGGTATAATAATGATTATCCATATTTACAATCATCACATAACGACTGGATCGAAATATTCTATACTTTAGGTATTATTGGACTTCTTAATTTGTTGTATTTTTTTTCGCTTTTGCTTATAAATTTAAAAGAGCTATACATAAATAAAAGCCCAATCTTTGTTGCCTACTTGTCAGCTGTTATAATTTTTATATTTTATTCTCTTATTGGCGGAAGCTTTCATTTTATGTTTTTGTCGATGATGTTGTTTTATTTTTTAGGTATTACAGAAGCTATGATTAGAAATAAAATTAATGAGTTATGACAATAGATAACATCAATCGCTGATGATGAACTCATTCGCAAACTAATGGTCAAAAAGATAGCTTCAGCTATAATAAATAAAAGCAAAACAAATACAGCTGCTACACCATTGGCATATATGGGAAATGGAGCGAGGGAAAGACTTTGGTATTGAAAATTCCACTGCCCTCATTTCCGAAGGAGGAGTTCATGGTTTAGCGTTTCTAACGCATGAATGAAACATTAATATAGAAAATTTACAACAATAAAAAATGTCATCAGAAAATTACAGAATTGGAAATCAACATTCGGTTTATTTTCTCACTTTTACAGTAACAGATTGGGTTGATGTATTTACACGGCTTAATTATAAAAATAAAATAGTAGATTCTTTAGAATATTGTAAAAAAAAAAAAGATTGAAACTATTTGCATGGTGCTTGATGACAAATCATATTCATATAGTTTGTACAACTGAAATACCATTTATGATGTCTGACTTTGTACGTGATTTTAAAAAATTTACAGCCAATGCAGTCATTAAAGATATACAAAATATGCCTGAAATTAGGAGAGACTGGATGTTGTATAGATTTGAGTTTACAGTGAAGTATGATAATAAGGTTACTAAATATCGGTTTTGGCAAGATAAAAGTCATCCGATTGAATTGACATCAACTGAAATGATTAATCAACGAATTAATTACACACATGAAAACCCTGTAAGAATGGGTGTGGTTGCTGTAGCCGAGGACTATTTGTATAGCAGTGCTCGAAATTATGCTGGTATGAGTAGTGTTATTGATATAGATTTGGTATGATTGACATTCTTTTTATTGTTACAAACAATAGACTACTAACCCCCCGTTCGGAAACGAGGGGGAGGGTGATATAATAGCTGTAATTTTAAAACATATATAAAGGACCACATTAAATGAAAATACTACACTGTTGTTTATCTAGGGTCTGCTGAATAATAGATATCTATTCTGAAAATCAGCAAATTAAACGATATAAAATTTGCATAACTGCAAGAAATTGAGTATTTTTACTTCATAAACCTTGCATTTTATGATACGATACAAGAGC
>DUUN01000129.1 GCA_012841535.1 Gallicola sp.
GGTTTTGGGTTAGTAAAGCAATTAAGCAAAAACGACATAGATTGATCGTACTTTGTTATAACTTTTGGAGAAAAATTGACCAAATATCGGTCATAATCCTCGATGGATGATGTGGCAATTTTGTGTGTCGGTTTAACCAACAGCAACATGCAAAGATTTAAGGATTCAATAACAGGCGAATTATGGTTAGGCAGAGCAGCTCTCAAAGATACAATGAAAGAATTTTTTAAAAATACAATCGGTGCAGCCTTTATTAGTATCTTAGGTTATATTGATTTAAAACGGAAATCAGGTTTGATGAGGAAGGGTCTTTAAGAAAAGAAGAACAAAATAATTAACTGAGATTTTCATTTCAGCTTTTTTATCTAAAATCTAATCTAGTAAAAAACTCACCAACATTAAGTTAGTGAGTTTTTTCTTAGTTGTAGTCTTCGTCTTTTATTTCATATTCAGGACTAAGATATTGTTTAAATATTTTGTTTTGCTCGGATAAATGCAGATAGTAATTAGCATCACAGGTTAGAAAATAAGGCATGAAATACAAACCATAAAGTCCGATTGTTATTATTACGAGTAAGAAATGACCGAAAAACGATAAATAAAATAAGAACAATTCCCATTTATGACCATCCATCATTTCTTTGCTTTTTCTTAGGGCTTCCAATATTTCCAGATCTTTATTTTCAGCCATTATCCTTAGAGCCTGTGAATATCGTAAACCTAAAATAATCCCCGGAACTATGAACAAGATAAACCCTAATGCTGTAATAACTTGGACTAATAATCCTACGGCAACCATTTTGATTGCATGTTCAAAATCTTTAAATTGATCATATAGTTTTTCTACAACTAATTTTTTTGAAAGGATTAAATGTTTTAATAAATAATACAAGGCTACATTTACAATAGGTATTAAAACAAAACCTATGATTATTGCTCCCAAGGCTGTTGAAATGGCACCAAGGATTATCATTACCAGTAATAGTATTAGACGATTGCCGACCAATACATCTTTGGCTTCTTGTTTAATTTGTTTAAAATCCATTAAAAATCTCCTCCACTTTTCTTATTAAATTATACCATAGTCAGTTAATTAATAATACTAAAATTATGAATTTTTCCTTACCAAGAATGATCATAATCTTTAGATAAAAATCTACATAATAATCTTAATAATCTATGTTGTTATTTAAAAATTTATGAAATAATGTTATAATTTATTTATAAATTGGTAGTTGTTGGTAATTAGGTTTTCATATAAAGATTAATCAAATAAGAAAAGAAGTGGTGGATTTCTATGATTGTTTTAAGAGAAGGGGCTAATTTAAACAGTGTAAAAAGAACTTGCCCTGCTTGCGGAAAACTTATGCGAATTAGAAAGGCAACCAAAGGCAAATATGCCGGCTCATATTTTTGGGGTTGTTCGGGGGATCCTGCTTGTAATAAAATTGTGCGATTAACTCAGACTGAAATTGAGATTATTAACTCAGAATCGGTTCCTTTCCAAAAGGAAAATGCACAGAAAAATGAAACCCAAGCAGAAACGCCAATCCTCACAAAACAATTTAAAGCAAAATCTTGTATTGAAGGCTATGAAGCTGAAGATTTATCTGTCCACTGGCATATAATTTATAGATTCACCATTTATAAAGAAAAAACTATTAGTAATGGAGAAAGGGTATGAAAAAGAAAAGGTTTTTTCCTTTAAATTTTGTTTGGCAAATGCTTACTTTCTTATTTTTAGTTTTATCAATAATTGGATTATATATCTTAATCTGTGCTTTTATTGAAAGTGATTTTGTAGTTGTTTTCATGTTGTTGTTTCCGGTGCTATTTTGCTTATATACTTTTATTAGATTTGAGCATAACAGAATTGTATTAAATGAAAAATATATTTTTATGCCTGACGATTGGTTGTCTTGGAAAGAGAAGATACAATATAAAGTCACTATTTACTACGATGAAATTACTGATATAAATTTAGTTAA
>DUUN01000134.1 GCA_012841535.1 Gallicola sp.
AATATGTAATATTTACCAAGATATTTTTGCGTATCCGTCACCTCCTTTTCTACCCTGATTATACCATAAAATAGTAGAGAAATCAAGTATAATAATTATATTTATATTTTGATAATAAGTTTATAAGTATATTGTCCTCTGTTAATTCTTTGTTCTCTTTTACTAATAATATTAAATCCTAATTCATTTATCATATATTTTATTATATTTATAAAAGTAATTTGAGATGGATACTTATTTAATAAATTACAATCTATTGCATACTTGATTATTTCTTCTTTGTCTTCCTCCTTATATATTTTATATTTATCTAACTCTTCAGCATCTACAACTCCGTCTGGTACTAACCATTTATCTCTTATATATTTTATAAACGATTCTTTATCGAATATATGTTTCTCGGCTATTGCTCTATGTACATTATAATTATTTCTAAAGTCTAATTTATTTAAATACATTTGCTCTTTCTCTATTAATTTCTTTTTGCCGGATACTAATTCTAACACAGAAAAGTCGAATACATCAATTCCATATTTATTAAAATCTTCTTGTAATTCCTTGTTGGGATGAACGTTTTCCATAAGATTACTAGTGTGAGTATACCACCTATAAGTTATATTGATACTATGACCTATATATTTTTTATTATTTATTCTATTTTTAATTTGATATATCCCAGAGATTTTAGTTAGTCTAGTCATACATCCTCCTACAAATTCTCATTATTTAACCAATCTACTAATAATGTACGCATACGTTTACTAGGTATATATATGTATATTGGGTTTTCATCTCTAATTGCTGACCTCCAAATCCACTGTATCATTTCTGATAAGGCATACATATCTTGGTCAACCTTAATCCCATATTTATTAAAATAATTTACATAATCAGGGCTTAAAAATCTATTCACACAATAAGCTAATGCAGTTTTGTTTTTATATTTATTAGTTGCCTTTAAGCTACATGAAACAAAAGCATCTTTATAGCCTCTGTATGTTAATGAATTTTTAAATGATTTAAAAGTAGTCCAAAGAGATTCTGATCCGCTGGTTTTTGATATATTTTTAAAAAAGTTATAAATATTCTTTTTTAATTTGGGTCTTAAATGTTTTTTATTTTTATACCAACTAACACATAAAGCTGTCTTCTTATCTCCAATATCATTCATTTTACCATCATATATATTTATTAATCTTCTTAAATTACTTTTATCATAAGGTTTTTTATTTTGAAATTCCACTAACTTATCATCTTCTATACACCACTTCTTATATTGCACATTGAATATATCAAAATAATGTTTTAATAATGATGCTTCAAATAAATAAGTCATAATATAAATATCTTTAAAAACACTAAATGAGTTAAAATTAAAATTCCAAATAAGTAATTGTACTTTTTGTGTTTTTTTAATCTCTACCACTGTACCATTCTCACACTGTCTCCTAAAATCCCAAAATATTCCATCATAGCTTTTATCCAACCAAGTTATTGTCTGATCTTCATTAACTTCAATCTTATTGGTATCAATAAGCATATTATAATCTTTTACCTTCATATCATCAATTAACTCAACAACATCTAATGCTTCATCTAATATTAATGTGTAGTTTCCATCAGCTATTAAATCTAAAGTATCTTGAGTACACATTTTAAATAATGCATGTGTGGTGGCAATATTTTTTTCATTAGTAAGTAAATCATGTAGATTTTCTAATTTACCTTCTCCTAAGTGTTTTGGTTCTCTAAACCCCCTTTCATAAAACCATTTAGTTCCTATAGGATAACCATTTTCATTTTTAACTATTTCACCACTTTCATCTATTAAATAGAGCAATCTATCTATTTCATCTAAATAGGGTGTTATGTAGATGAATTTCTTATCCTTTTCCTGGTACATATAGTCAAATGCCCAATTACTTTTACCGCTACCCATAATTGAATCTACAATATTAAATTTCATTTAATCACCTTTCATATAATTATTTTTCTATTTTAGCGAAGTGGGGTTCGCTAAATCAATTTTGTAACCCTTCTCCTGACTGGCTTTGAGCAAAATTTTCGTAAAGAGGGAAGGTGCTAGAAATATTACTATAAAAACCATACTAAAGAGAAAATTTTATTACTTTTAACCAACCCAATTATACCATAATAAAAACTAAAAGTCAAAAATTATATTTATATTTTAATATTTCTAAAAGTACAATCGTAAATATACATATAAATTATACCTAAACCATTAATATATATATATTTAAACCTATTTCTAAAAA
>DUUN01000281.1 GCA_012841535.1 Gallicola sp.
CTTTGTTTATAAATATTTTAATAGTATTTTTATTGGTGTTAGTGCGGGCATATGTTGCAAGTTTTAATTCAATCAAATCTACAAAAATATTCCCTTCTGTTTTTATCTGCTGAACAAGTGCATTACTGGATGTAATTTCACCAAAAGGAACATTTTTTTCTCCTAAATAACTATTTTCATATTGAACTAAATTTATATTAAAGATAGGCCTTAATACAATTAACCATACTATAAAAATCATCATCAGTGATGCAAGTAATTTAATATTTAAACCTTGCTTTATAAAAACCTTAGTGCTGCTCTTTTTTACCATTTTTCGATACACCTCACGATTGTTTGTACTTCAAACGACATTAAAATACTAGTAATTAATATTGGTATATATTTTGTATATTTAAATTTGTATTCCTCCAAAACATTAAAAATTAAATATTGAAAAGGAAATATGGCTATATAATAATATCTTCCACTAACTGCAGCAACGTATCCTCGATTTAAACAAATTTCGTAGTGTTTAAACATAAAAACTAAAAATACTAATACTATTGTACCGAAAAAAAAGATATTTACCTCTTTCCTATTTAATTCCATACTTTGTGCAGTTGTCAGATAAATACTGATAATAAAAAATGAAATTATGGATATAATTGCACTTAATCCGATAGTTAGTATATGAAATAATATGTATACCGATATAAGACAGCTATAAAAAGTCATCAGTTTTACTGTCTTATTGGTTACTTTCAAGATACACAAAAAGGCTAAAGATGATAAAATAAATGCAGATATCCATTTTAGCCGATAATCTGCAACGATTAGATTTCCCCATCCGACTAACGCTAAACAAGCTTGATATAATAAGTCAATATAACCTTTTTCTCTTATAAATTGTAAATAAGTAATGTCGTGCAATGGAGGCTGTGCGCCAGCGAGCGCAACAGGATTCCCATACAAGAGAAAATTTCTTATAAATACTGGCGATACAATTAATGCTCCAAGTATCCCACCTCGTACACAAAGTTTTATAGTTGTTTTTAAACCTGTTTTCTTTAATGATTTATATATAAAATATGCGACATATCCTAAAAGTATTAATGCACCTGTATACTTTGTCATAACGATTAAGGCACAGCAAACAACAAAAATATTGTAATCTTTTACTTGATACTTAATTGTATATCTTAGCAAAAAATATAACGTCAGAATACATAGAAAAATAAGAAGGCTATCATTTGTTATATTAGAAAAATAATATTGGATCGGCATAGAAAATACGAAGCATGATAAAATACAATATCGAACTGTATTTCTTACTTTAAGAATGTCCATAAGTTTATTTATCACGTATATACATGCCAAACCAAGAGGTATTGTTGCAAGGCGTAATACAATAATTATCATTGACAATTGACTTGTGAATAATTTTGTAATTAAATAAACTGGTGTCATTATTAAATAATATAAAGGAGGGTGCTGCACAATCCAGTTTATAGAATTATCCTTAATAAATTTCTCCTCTGTAACTAGTATGTTCTTAAAACTAACATTTCGTACTTCTCCATAGGCCTCAAATAATCTATGGGAGGAATCTTCCAAAGTAGTTTCAAAAAGTATAGGCAATTTCCTTTCACTTGCAAGATACTGTATGTAAGAGATATGACCTACATCATCAGGCGAAGTATTAAGTAACGGCGGAGTAATATAAACCGCATAAAAAATACCTTTAATTAAAAAAATACTCATGAATAAAAACAAAACTATATTTTTCTTGGTTGAATGAGAATCATTAATTTTCAAAAACCTCATAACTTCCAAACTTCCCCACACTTTTATTTAATAATTAACTTTGTAATTTGATCTATTATATCTTCAAATATTGTATCATTCCTTAAATATTCTTGATTAACTTCTATATCAATAATTGAATCAAA
>DUUN01000029.1 GCA_012841535.1 Gallicola sp.
AGATGATGGTAATTTAGAAATTTTAATAACAGAGAATCAATTAAAATGTTTATTTACACCAATTGATTCTTCATGGCGTGAGATTGAATTAATGTACGAAAAAGAAATTAAAGCAAAAGATAAAAAAATAAAATAATTTCGTAATAGGGATAGAAGCTATTAACTTCTTCCCTATTCTTTTCACAAAAGACAAGTCTAAAAATCAAATCAAAACAGTATTTTATTACAAAATTATTTAATAATTTTTCAAAGGAAGTGATATTATTTCACAGATTCTAAAGCTTGTAATAGATCAAGAAGTTATTGACAAGTATCATAAACATTATTTCTTAAAATATCCCAAAAGAAAAAAAGAACCTATTTCTAAACCTATTCCTCCATCTCTTAATCAATGGATGGTAATGCCTAGACCTCAAATGAATCATGAAAAGCAAGTATGGAAAGAATTTGGGGAATGGTTAGTTAAATATTATGGTTATGAAAATATGAAAATAGAAAAATGCAATATAACAATTGTATATTATTTTGGCAGTAAACGTAGGCATGATGCTGATAATTATACTCCTAAAAATTTATTTGATTCTTTTACGTCTAGTGGACTTCTAGTTGATGATGATTTAGATCATGTGCAATCTTTGACTATAAAAGGCAATTATTGCAAAGAACGTCCACGAACAGAAATTTACATAGAATATTAAAAATATAAAATGAAAGGAAGATTATAATTATATGTTGGAAAATAAAATAACTTTTGAAGAAATTAAATCAAAATTAGATATTGGAGAAACATTAGAAGGTTGTGGAATTGAAACTCTCCCCTATCTCCCTATTGCTCAAAAAAGATTAATTTGTGAGAATATAGTAGAAAATTGCATAGAAGAAATTGATGGAATGAAATTTGCTGATCCTATCAAAAAAGACATAGCAATTAATATTTCTTTGATACGATTTTACACTAATATAGATGCTGATTTAGATGATTTATGTGAATATGGAATAATGGATTACATAATAAATAAAATTTCTAAGGAATATTGGTATATTTGTGATATAGTTGAGCAATTAATTGAGAATGAATTAAATGTACATAATAGTTTGGTTGGTATGCTTAACCGCAAAATAACGGAATTAATTGAACGTATTCCTAAAGAAGATGCAATTAAACAGATAGTTGACAATCTGCCCGAAATGATAAATCGCTGCAATCCAGAATCCTTGTCTTTCATTTCACAGGCTATAGGATGGAACAACGGAATTCAACCAAATAGACAACAAAAAAGAAAAGCTGCCAAAGAAAATAAGGCTACTGAATAAGTAGCTTTTTATTTTAATTTTGGCACAATATACTTCAAATTTAAAGAGTTTTGAGCAAATTTTAAAAAAGGCGGTGATGAAAATGCCACAGTTTAATAGTTTAGATAAGCTTTTAAATTACATACAACAACAAGTGCAAGATGCAATGCAAAATGAAGTTGCTGAAGAAGTTGTTGAAGTTATGACTGAAGATGGAGGAACTATTGATAAAACAGTATATGATGCCTACACCCCATATAATTTAGCAGGAACGGATCATCATTATCATAGAACATATCAATTAAAAGATCCCAATAATTTTTCTAAAGAAATGATTGATGAAAATACATTAGCAGTTAGGAGTACTAGAAGTGAAGGTGATAGAGATATAGCCGAAGTGATTGAGAGTGGAGTTGGCTACGATTGGGGATTAAATAGTGGATATGTGAGAGATTTGGACAAAGAAATTGGAGCTAGACCATTTCATGAAGCAACTGTAGAAGAATTACAAAGTACTGGTAGACATGTAGAAGCATTAAAAAGAGGATTAGAGAAAAGATTAGGTAAAGGTACAGTTGAGTAATATAAAATAGTGATTTTGTTTTATCCAAAACCCCAAGAATATTCCCACTTCTAAACGAAGTGTAAGCGGGAGATGAATTGGGGAAATTAACTATTGACAAAGTATAAATATAATTGTATAATAATATTAGAAGGTGGTGAAATGCTATATTAAGAGCATATAAATATCGTATATATCCTAATAAACAACAAATTGAATTAATCAATAAAACAATTGGTTGCAGCAGATTTGTATATAATTACTATCTCAACAAGAGAATAGAATTATACAAGACAGAGCAAAAATCATTAAGTTATAAGGATTGTGCTAATGATTTAAAGAATCTTAAATTGCAATTTGAGTGGTTAAAAGAAGTTGACAGCATTTCATTACAGCAAGTTCTTAGAGATTTAGACAAGGCTTATCAAAACTTCTTTAGAAGAGTAAAAAATGGTGAAAAAGAATTGGGATTTCCTAAGTTTAAATCAAAACACAATCCAAAACAAAGTTATAGAACTCAAAATGTCAATGATAATATAAACATATATGAAAATAGAATTAAATTACCTAAACTCGGATTAGTAAAATTTAAAAACAGTAGAAATTTTGATGGTAAAATTAATTCTTGTACAATATCAAAAACACCTACAGGTAAATATTTTGTATCTGTATTAGTTGAAGAAGAAATTCAAAAACTACCTGTCAACGATAATAAAATTGGATTTGATTTAGGTATATCTGATTATTTAATAACATCTGATGGTGAAGTAATTAATAATCCCAAAACACTAAAACAATATGAAAACAACATAATAAAATTACAAAGACAATTAGCTAAGAAGAAAATAGGTAGTAATAGATATAAGAAGCAATCTAAGAAAATTGCTAAAGTGCATGAAAAAATAAGAAATATAAGAACTGACTTTTTACAGAAACTATCTACACAAATAATAAAGGAAAACCAACTTATTATAAGTGAAGATTTAAATGTAAAAGGAATGGTTCAGAATCACAAATTAGCAAAATCAATAAGTGATGTATCTTGGAGTGCATTTTGCAGAATGATTGAGTACAAAGCATTGTGGTACGATAGACTATATCATAAAATAGACAGATATTATGCTTCAAGTCAGACATGTAATATATGTGGATATAAAAATACAGAAACAAAGGATTTGAACGTAAGAGAATGGGTATGTCCTCAATGTAATGCACATCATGACAGAGATATAAATGCAGCAATAAACATACTTAATCAAGGATTAAGAGAATTAGATTTGGCAGTATAAATAGATATAGGGTTGGAACGATCCGAATATAAGAGGCTCGTGGACGTAGTAGGTAACGAGGCGGTTGAAGCGAGAATCTCCACCTTCTAAGTGAAACGTAAGGTGGAGAGGTTCAAAATAAATAAATTTTAAGAAGCCATACAAAATAGCTTCTTTTTTTATGCAAAGGAGTGGGTATAAATGGATAATTTGTCTATAATTATTAAAGCATTATTAGAGAAAAAATCTAAAGAAGATATTATTGACGAAATAAAACAAATTCAAAATATAACAGATAAATCACCATTAAAAATTAAAATTGATATAGATAATGCTGAATTTAAAAATTTTGCTGAAAATTTAAAAAGAGTAAATAATAATATAAATGAAATAAATAATAATATAACCAAATCACTAAGTTTAAGTACTCATGAATATGATAAATTGATTAAAATATATAAGGGTGAATTGTCAGAAGGTCAAGCACCTGATGTAAAAATAAAAGAAATTACTGATGCGTATGGCAGACAAATTCAAACCATAAAAAAACTTGATGCAGAAACAAATTCATATGTAGTTACAGAAACTAAAGTTATAGATAATCAAAAAAAAAGACTTGCTGAAGAAAAGAAAATATCTACTACTATTGAAAATGAAATTAAGTTACTTCAAACTAGAATTCAATTATTGAAGCAAAATTACTGGACTGGAGATTTTACGGAAATAGATAAATTTGCAGAAAGACTCAATGTAAGTCTTATTGATCCTGCTAATTATAAAACTCAATTAGCTGATTTAAAAAATGAATATCAACTAATAGCTAATACTATACAAGAATCACATAGAAATAATTTTTCGGCTTTAGAAAAAGAGATACAGTTAGAAAATCAGAAAAATGCATCGGTTATGCAAAATTGGGTAAAACAATTAGAAATAGATGCCGAAATTAGAAAAGCAGAATCTGATAGAATTAAAAATCAAATGCAAATAAATGCCCAAATAGAATCTCAAACCTTAAAATTGCAGCAACAACTTGATTTGTTTAAACAAAAAATGCTTGGTGGTGAAGGAATTGCAGGGCAACTTGACATTTTTGCTAAAAAACAAAAAGGAAGATATGATAAAAGTACATTAGATCAATTAAGAAAAGATATAGAAGCATTAACTATAGACACACCAAACCTTGGAAATGAAATAAAGAAATTAGAAATAAGATTTTCATCTTTAAAGATGCAAGCGACACAATCTGGAAATATTATGGTTCGTGCATTGGAAAATGCTTACAAATTTTTAAGATATTATCTTGTAGGGGGATTTTTGGTAAGAAGTGTAAATGAAATTAAAAAGGCTATAAATTCAATTGTAGAGCTTGACACTTCGTTAACAGAGTTAAATAAAGTTGTAGATATTTCAAACGAAAGAATATCAAAATTTGTAGATGAAGCTTATGAATTAGGTAATACATTAGGTAGAACAGGAAAACAAGTAATTGATGCAACAACTGAGTTTGCACGTGCAGGCTATACTCTTGAAGAGAGCTTTAAATTATCTAAAGCTGCTCTTTTGATGATGAATGTTGCAGAAGGTATTAATACTGTAGAAGAAGCAAGTTCTAGTTTAATTTCTGTATTACGTTCATATAAGATGGAAGTGTCTGATGCAGTAAAGATTGTCGATATTC
>DUUN01000399.1 GCA_012841535.1 Gallicola sp.
CCCAACCATCAAATATATAATCATTTCTTACTAAATTACCTATGTTTTCCTTTACTGTAACAAGACTTCCATGACCATAATCGATGTTATCAGTAGGAACTTCTCCTCCGGTATTTCCATTACCGTCATAGGTTACGCTGTAACTTGGAAGCTCTTTCCATACGGCATAGAGAGTTGTATCTTCTTCTATTGATGAAATTTCGCTTATTATTTTGCCTTCATCATTGTCCGCTTCTAATGACCAACCTGCAAAAGTATAGCCTGTTTTTTCTAAGTTGCCTT
Organism: Gallicola sp.; assembly: GCA_012841535.1. Taxonomy (GTDB): domain Bacteria; phylum Bacillota; class Clostridia; order Tissierellales; family Peptoniphilaceae; genus Miniphocaeibacter. Next base: position 283 of record DUUN01000399.1, read on the forward strand.
CATTTTCCTTTAGGCTTACTTTACTTCCCTTTTCATATTTATTTTCATCTACTGGAACTTCTCCTCCGGTATTTCCATTACCGTCATAGGTTACTGAGAATATCTCTTTCCATACGGCATAAAGAGTTGTATCTTCTTCTATTGATGGAATTTCGGTTATTATTTTACTTTCATCATTGTCCGATTCTAATGACCAACCTGCAAAAGTATAGCCTGTTTTTTCTAAGTTGCCTTCATTTCCCTTTAGGCTTACTTTACTTCCCTTTTCATACTCATTTTCATCTACTGGAACTTCTCCTCCGGTATTTCCATTACCGTCATAGGTTACTGAGAATATCTCTTTCCATACGGCATAAAAGGTAAAATTATCTTCACTATAATTTATTTCTTTTCCTACTTCATAATTTGGGTCCGACTCCGTTGCATCTGGATCTGTAGACCAACCTACAAACTTATGACCTTCTCTACTTGCATTTAATTCCTTATCTCCAGCTACAATTGTATCTGCTCCAGCAATATTTCCAACAGTATAATATTTTGTTGTTTTCCCATCTGAATTTGATTCATAATAAATACTTCCCTCATAGTCTTTTAATTCAGGTAGAGCAAATTCACCACCGTTTGCGTCATACTTAATCCAGGACATTTCAACTGCCCCTTGATCCTTATATCTTTTAAAATTTCTTTGGTCTTCATTAGGAATTGTTTCCGCTCCGGTATAGGTATTGTCTGCAATACTTTCAGGTTTGATTGGAATAGTCTGTATGATTTCATCATTATATCCTGCTGTAATCTTAGATAGATTATCTTGTAATACTGGCACATCTACCCCTAATATGTCTTTAGTCGTATATTTAGAAAGATGACCCTTATCTACATTTATAACATTAGCCCCACCAGGTATTTCCAATTGGTTGTTCGATATATCCTTATAGGTAGATGTTTCATCTAAAACACCATTATTATAAACGCAATTTCCTATAAATAAAGAATTATATCTTAACGCTGCTGGCGTTGCAAAAAGTCCTGCTCCATGTAGGGCAATAGCTCCTCCTCTTTGTTCCATAGTAGAATTTTCATTTCCACCTTGGTTTCCCACAAAAGTTGTACTATAAATTTTATTGGTCATTTGTGAAGAGCCGCCATTTTTATAATACTGTATTGCTCCACCTGAATAACCTACTCCATCTAAGCCATAGGCCTTATTATTTACAAAGGTGGAATTTTTTATATTAGTATAAAAACCGGGGTTTGCCGTACCTTGAAACATTATAGCGCCACCGTCGTCATAGGCAATATTATTTGAAAAAGTAGAATTGTTAATATTAAATTCAGCTCCACCTCGTCCATCTAGTACATATATGGCTCCACCGTCATAGGTACTTCTTACATACTTACCTTCTCCATTACTTTGGTTTTTATCAAAGACAGAGTTGTTTATTTCTACCTTGCCATAAAAATAATGTAGTGCTATGGCACCTCCGCCGCCGCCATAAATACTTGTGTTATCACATCTGTTAATATTATTTCTAAATACGGTATTGTTTATAGTAATATTTCCTGTATAATTTTTACCGCTAAGGGCTCCACACTCATAGTTATCACCAGTTCCAATATTATTTTCTATTGTGGAATTATTAATAGTCAAATGGGAGTCCGATTTCGTTTCCCCTGCACCTACAAATACAGCTGGTGCTGTATTTTTGGCTGTATTGTCGTGAATATAAACCCTATTAAGCTCAGTCTGTGCCTTTGGGCCTGTATTTACATTTATTGCCCCTACTGTAGAATTATATACCTCTACATTTTCTAGTATTAACTTTCCATTTTCAGACTGGTTCATTATTAGTTTATGCTTATAGGCAACTTCTATATTGGATCCATCTACTTTTAAGTTTTTTATAGTTAAGGATCCTGTACCATTACCTTTAATTATAAAATTTCCTTCTGTCCAAATTTTATTTCCACCATCTACAGTTACTTCTGTATCTGGCATTTCCAAAACTACATTTCCTTGTACAAAGTCATTTGCTAAGTTTATAATGTCTCCATTACTTGCTTCTGTAACTGCAGTTTGTAATTCCTCTGCGGTACTAACTTCTTTAGTTTCTGCAAAAGATATATTTGTAAATATCATTATGAATATAATGCCAACTAGCAAAATGATCTTATTTTTACTTCTCATGACTTCTGACAAAATTTATCCCTCCTTAATTAAACCAATTCTAGATTATATTTATTTACTCATAGATAAGATTATATTTATTAGACTACATATGCTTAAATGCAATCCCTACTATTATTGTAAGAATTGCAAATAAAAAATAACTTATAATAAAAATATAGTGTACTTAAAAACATAAGTAGTAGTAGATTTATTATAAGTTATTACTATTATATTGTAAATGGAAAATCATTTATAACTTACCAAATAATTCTTGACCAAGGTCTGTTATTTTCCCAATTTAATTTTATTTTACAATTATAAACTTCTGAAAGAATATCTTCCGAAATTATTTCTTTTTTCTTTCCTTTATATACTATTTTTCCCTTATCCATTATTGCAACATGGCTAATAGCTGGAAAAATTTCTTCTATACTATGAGTTACATAAACTAAAGGTTTATCTGTTTTCTCATATTTATCGTTTAAGGTTTTTAATAAATATTCTCTAGATTTTAAATCTAAACTGGCACAAGGTTCATCAAGGAGCATTAAGTCCGGATTATTCATAAAGGCCCTTGCTATTAAGGTTCTTCTTTGCTCACCTTGTGATTGATTTAAAAAGGTTCCATCCTTTAGGTACTCTAAGTTAAAATCCTTTATTAACTGTCTAGCCATAATATAGTCTTCCGGCTCTAAATCCCGATATATACCTATGGTACTATATTTTCCACTTATTACTATTTCCTCTAGACTATAATAATTTAAAGTATTGTAGAAACTATACATTGTTGAAGATACAAAACCTACTCTAGACTTTACCTTTTCCCAAGGATATTTTCCAAAGGTTTTTTCAAACACCCTTAACTCTCCTGATGTTGGATGGGTAAATACCGGAACCATTCCAAGTAAGGTGGATTTACCGGAACCATTAAGTCCAAGTAAGACCCATTTTTCTCCTTCCTTAATAGTCCAATTTACTCCCCTTAGTATTTCTCTTCCATCTCTTCTAAATGTAATATTATCAAAAGCCAGTACTTCTTTTTTTTCCATTATATCCTTTCTGCTACTGCTGTACCTATTTCTGAACATTTTACATACTTTCCATTAGGTTCTTTTATATCAATTGTTCGTATACCTTCTTCTAAGACTTTTTCAACTGCCTTTTCAATAGCGATAGCTTCCTCCTCTAAGTCAAAAGAATATCTTAACATCATAGCAACTGAAAGTATTGTAGCCAACGGATTAGCTATATCCTGTCCTGCAATGTCAGGAGCTGAACCGTGTATTGGTTCATACATATGAATACCTATTTCACTTATACTTGCAGATGGAAGCATTCCTATTGAACCTGTAATTTGACTGGATTCATCAGATAAAATATCTCCGAAAATATTATTTGTAAGTATTACATCAAATTGTGACGGATTTTTTACAAGTTGCATAGAAGCATTGTCTACATACATAAAGTCAAGTTCTACTTCAGGATAATCTTTTGCCATTTCCTTTACAACTTCTCTCCATAACTTACTGGAATCAAGTACATTTGCCTTGTCTACCAGTGTTACTTTCTTTCTTCTTTTCATTGCAGAGTCAAATGCCATTTTAGATATTCTCTTTATTTCATTTTCATTGTATTTTTCAACATCATAGGCAGTTCTTACACCATCTTCAACGTATGTTTTCCTATCTCCGAAATATATTCCGCCAATAAGTTCCCTTACTACTAATATATCTACACCCTTTTCAACTATATAGTCTTTTAATGGTGAAGCAGATTTTAATGCTTCATATATTGTTGCCGGTCTAAGATTAGCATAAAGACTAAGTCCTTTTCTAAGGGCTAATAGTCCCTTTTCAGGTCTTAAATCCGGCTCTACATTATCCCATTTATCTCCACCAACTGCTCCTAAAAAAACCGCATCTGATGCTTTACATATTTCTAAGGTTTCCTCTGGTAATGGAGTGTGGTATTTATCATAAGCTGCACCACCTATTAAGGCGTATTTATATTCAAATTCGTGTCCATATTTCTCTGCAACCTTATTTAATACTTTTAAAGCTTCATCTACAATTTCAACGCCTATTCCATCGCCTTTTGTAACTGCAATTGTCTTATTCATTTCTTCCTCCCTGTCTAACATAGTTTACAAGTCCATCTGCTGCAATTATTTTTTCCATAAAGGCAGGAATTATTTGAGATTGATATTTTTCATTTTTAGTATTATTTGTTATAATACCTGTTTTAAAATCAACATCAATATCATCACCGTTGTCTATTTTTTCTACTGCTTCATCTGACTCTAAAATTGGCATTCCTATATTAAATGAATTTCTGTAGAAAATTCTTGCATAATTCTTTGCAATTACCGCTTTTACTCCACTGGCTTTTATAGCTATTGGTGCATGTTCCCTTGAAGATCCACAACCAAAATTATCTCCTGCTACTATAAAATCCCCTTCTTTTACTTCCTTATTAAAATTCTCATCTATATCTATCATACAGAACTTTGCCAGTTCTTTTGGATCTTGCGTATTTAAATAACGAGCTGGAATTATAACATCTGTGTCTATATTATCACCATATTTGAAAACTCTTCCCATTTTTTCCTCCTAATTACTTTCCGGTCCTGCTATTTTCCCTGCAATTGCTGAATATGCCGCAATAACAGGACTAGCTAAATATACTTCTGAACCTGTATGTCCCATTCTTCCTACAAAGTTTCTATTTGTAGTAGATACACATTTTTCACCATCGGCTAATATTCCCATATAACCACCTAAACAAGGTCCACAAGTAGGTGTACTAAATACACATCCTGCATCTATAAAAATTTCTGCTAATCCTTCTTGAACACATTGTTTATAGATTTCCTGTGTTGCCGGAATTATAATACATCTTAAATCTTCAGCAATGGTTTTTCCCTTTAATATTTCTGCTGCCTCTCTCATGTCTTTAATTCTACCATTTGTACAAGAACCAATTACTACCTGCTGTATTTCAATATTACCAACTTCATCTATTGTTCTTGCATTTTCAGGTAAATGTGGAAAGGCAACTGTCATTTTTACTTTAGACAAATCTATATTTATAACCTGATCATATTCTGCATCGTCATCAGCATAAAACTCTTCCCAATTATTTACTCCATGTTCTTTCATATATTGTCTGGTCTTGTCATCAACTGGAAAAGTCCCATTTTTTGCCCCGGCTTCTATTGCCATATTACAAATTGAAAATCTGTCATCCATTTCTATTGTTGAAGCACCTTCTCCCATAAATTCCATAGATTTATATCTTGCTCCATCAACACCAATCATCCCTATTATATGAAGAATTAAATCTTTTCCTGTTACATATTTATTTAGTTTACCTGTTAAGTTAAATTTTATTGCCCCTGGAACTTTAAACCAAGCTTCTCCTGTTGCCATTCCGGCAGCCATATCTGTAGAACCTACCCCTGTAGAAAAAGCCCCTAAAGCACCATAAGTACAGGTATGGGAGTCAGCACCAATTATTACATCTCCGGCTTTAACTAAACCTTTTTCCGGCAATAGTGCATGTTCTATTCCTGAACGTCCCACTTCAAAGAAGTTTTTTATTCCATATTCTCTAGCAAATTCTTTACATTTTTTAGCCTGAGTTGCTGATTTTATATCTTTAGCAGGTACAAAATGGTCTAAAACTATGGATATTTTTTCTTTGTCAAAAACTCCACCATCTGTCATTTTATGAAATTCATTTATTGCTACCGGTGTTGTAATATCATTACCAAGTACCATATCTAATTTTGCCATTATAAATTGATCTTTTTTAACTGACTCTAATCCTGCATGTTTTGCTAGAATTTTTTGCGTCATTGTCATTCCCATATTAAAATCCCCCTTGTTTAAATTCCTTCTCCCTGTGCATTTATTCTCTCTGTAAAGTATTCAACATGATTCATTGCATTTACATATGCTAAAATACTGGATTTAATAATATCATTTGAAATACCTTTACCGGTAAAAATTCTATCCCCCTTAGAAAGCTTTAATGAAGTTTCTCCTAGGGCGTCTTTTCCTTTTGTTACAGAGTAGATAGAAAAATCCTCTAATTTTATTTCTGAACCAAATATTTTTCCTAAAGCATCAAAAGCTGCATCAATAGGTCCTTTTCCTGAACCGACAATTTCCATTTCCTCATCATCTTGCCTAATTTTTATAATTGTTTTAGATTCCTTACCTTCACTAGTAGCTGTAGAATAATCCACTAACTCATATTTTGAAATCATATTAGACATATCCCTAAGGATTAAAGCTTCTAGGTCTTGGTCATAAACTGTTTTCTTTTCATCAGCTAATGTTTTAAATCTGTCAAATATATTATTTAACTCTTCATCTGAAACCTTATATCCTAAATCCTCTAATCTGTCCTTTAAAGCATGTTTTCCTGAATGTTTACCTAGAACCATATTATTTTTAGAAAGTCCTATTGATTCTGGAGTCATTATTTCATAGGTTTCTTTATTAGCTAATACTCCATGTTGGTGTATTCCCGATTCATGGGCAAAGGCATTTACACCTACAATCGCCTTGTTAGCTTGAACCTTAGCTCCTGTAATATTCTGTAGTAAATTAGATGAACGCATTATTTCAGTAGTTACAATATTAGTGTCAACCTTATAAACGTCTTGTCTTACTTTTAAGTTCATAACAACTTCTTCCATAGCTGCATTTCCTGCTCGTTCTCCTATACCATTAACGGTACATTCAACTTGAGTTGCTCCAGCTTTAATAGCTGCCAATGAATTTGCAACTGCAAGACCTAGGTCGTTATGACAATGAACTGAAATATCTACATTTTCCATTCCTCTTGTATTTTCTTTTATAGCTTTTATAAATTCATAATATTCAAAAGGATCTGCATAACCTACTGTATCCGGAATGTTAATTACTGTAGCACCGGCATCAATAACAGCTTCAAATATTTTAGCCAAAAACTCCACTGAAGTTCTAGTTGCATCTTCTGCTGAAAATTCAACATCATGACAGTATTTCTTAGCATGTCTTACAGCTGCAACTGCCCTTTCAATTGCCTGTTCTTCTGTCATTTTTAATTTATATTCTAAATGAATAGGAGATGTTGCTAAGAAGGTATGAATTCTTGGATTATTAGCATCCTTGACCGCTCTCCATGCAGCATCAATATCTTTTTCTAATGCTCTTGCTAAAGAAGCAACTATTGGTTTTTCTACAGTTTGAGCAATTCTTTTTACTGACTCAAAATCTCCCTTTGAAGAAATAGCAAAACCCGCTTCTATAATATCAACATTTAATCTTTCCAATTGCCTAGCCATTTGCAATTTTTCATTTAAATTCATACTACAGCCTGGTGATTGTTCACCATCTCTTAAAGTTGTATCAAATATCTTTATCATTTTTTCCTCCCTATTAATACTTATTTATATAAAAAAATAATCCCTGTAAAATACAGGGACGAAATATTCGCGGTACCACACTGTTTGCCTATAATAAATAGACCACTTAAAATCTTAAGGCGACTAACCTTTCTTCCTACTTAATTCAAAAGAAATACTAGAAAATTAGTAATACTCTCTCCCAATTATTATCTTCCACCAAACGATAACTCTCTATAAATTTTTGTAGAATATGCTTTTTCATAACGTATATATTAATTTTTTTTGTAATGGTAACTTAGTTTACAAATCTTCTTATCATATTGTTGTCTGCAGACCTACTAACAATTTGTTTCACAAATTGGGTTAGCCTCTCTACTTTCCTTGCTAAATTAAAAATTTAATTTTATATCTTAGTTTGTTTTTCATTTATTATACCTTCTTGTCATAATGCAGACTGTTTCTAC
>DUUN01000484.1 GCA_012841535.1 Gallicola sp.
TTAGATATTCAAATAATCACAATTGTAATAGGTATACTTACAGTTACAGCAACTAGCTTAATGAGTTTATACATTTCATCAAGAAACAAGTATTCCATGAAGGCTTTGCTAGTAGGGCTTGTTATAGGAGTGGGGGAGATATTTTTAGGAAATACAACAGGAATATTACCTACTTGGATAAAGTATTTACTACCTGTAAGTGGAATGTATTTTGTTTACGATGTAGTTGACAGTAAATTTATTGAGTTAGGACCAATGGCATTACACACCCCCTATGTAATTATAGCGGTGGCAATAATAAGTATATTAGTTTTTCCAGTATTAACTATTAAAAATTATAATAGATATGAAAATTAGAATAATTTTTTAAAAGAGTTGATAAGTAATTAAAGATAGACGAAAACGTTGATAGAAAAGCGGAATAATGTATTATGTAGACAATAATAATAAAATATTTCATGGTAGTTATTGTAAATAATGCAAGTTAAACCTATTTATATGTAAAAATACAATTGATGTGTGCTTTTACGTATAAATAGGTTTTTATATTTATTTTTCTAAAATAAAACAAGTTAAATTTGATATACTAGTACTATATATTAAATTAATTATTTGAGGTATTTTATGTATTCAAAAATAATGACTTGTGTTTTAGAAGGACTACAAGGTTATGCTATTGAAGTTGAGGCAGATATTGCAAGGGGACTTCAAGCCTTTAATATTGTAGGACTTCCTGACATTTCCATAAAAGAATCTAAGGAAAGGGTACGCTCAGCTATTACTAATTCCGGCTACACCTTTCCAATTGGAAGAATAACTATTAATTTAGCTCCTGCTAATTTAAAAAAAGAAGGCTCTCAACTGGATATTTCCATCGCCGTTGCTATTTTAACGGCTTTTGGTGTGATTTATAATATTCCTAGTAGGGATATTGCCTTTATTGGTGAATTGTCTTTAGATGGAAGAATTATGAGTATACAAGGTGCTCTACCTATGGCTATTTCTCTAAAGGAGTTAGGCTTTGAAAAGGTCATAGTACCTGATGACAATAGGGAAGAATGTTCTTTAGTTAAGGGAATTGAAATTATTCCTGTAAAAACTTTAAAGGATTTAGTGGCTTATTTAAACAATGAGTTAAAAATAGAAAATTACAATGACGAAATCTTTAATTTAGGCAATGTAAATCCAAGTTATCATGTGGATTTTAGTGAAATAAAAGGCCAGGAAAAATTAAAACGGGCAATGGAAATTGCTGCAGCAGGTGAACATAATTTAATTATGATAGGTCCACCTGGTGCAGGAAAGACTATGGCAGCTATGAGATTGCCAACTATTTTACCTCCCTTGAACTTTGAAGAGGCAATTGAATGTACTAAAATATATTCAGTTAGTGGTAATTTAAAGGAAAATAAACTGATTATGGAAAGACCTTTTAGGGCGCCACATCATAGTAGTTCATCTGTTGCCATTATTGGTGGTGGAAGAATTCCAATGCCGGGGGAAATTTCTTTAGCCCATAACGGAGCTTTGTTTTTAGATGAGTTACCTGAATTTAATAAAAGTACTATTGAAGTTTTAAGACAGCCCTTAGAGGAAAAAACAATAACTATTTCAAGGGCTAATGCAACTTTAACCTATCCTGCTAATTTTATATTTATAGCCGGCATGAATCCATGTCCCTGTGGATACTATGGGGATGAAAGCCATGAATGTAATTGTAGTCTACCACAAATACAAAAGTACCTAGCTAAGGTTAGTAGGCCTATTCTTGATAGAATTGATATACATATAGAAGTTGAGCCAGTAAAGTTAGAAGAACTAACTTCCAATGAAGAAACGGAAAATTCTGAAAATATAAGAAACAGAGTTGTTAATGCCAGAAATATTCAGGCTAAAAGATATAGGAAAGAAAGAATAAAAACCAATGGGCAAATGAATAATAGGCTTATTAAGAAATATATTAAATTAGACAATGAATTAAATATTATTTTAGAAAAGGCCTATGACAAATATAAATTTTCTGCAAGAACTATTAATAAAATCTTGAAACTAAGTAGGACTATTGCAGATTTAGATAATAAAGACAATATTACTGCTAATCATTTACTGGAAGCTATTCGATATAGAACAGTAGACAGTAAATATTGGGGATAATTTATATTTTAATTAATAAACGAATATACTTACAAAAACAGGGAATATTATAATAAAGTATATTAATAGTAAGATAAATATATAAAAAATATTCAATAAAAAATTATTAAATGAAGATAA
>DUUN01000379.1 GCA_012841535.1 Gallicola sp.
AACTTTGTTATCTCGTTTCAAAAGAATTTTTGCAACTTCATAACCACTTCTTGCCATTCCTAAAATAAAAACTTTATTATTCTTGTACATAATTCACCTTCCATAATTATTATATCACTTTATTTTTAAAAAGTTAATCGGATAGTAACAATAGCCACCAAAATTAATTTTAGATGTTTATTTTTTTATTCGGTATAAAAAAACACAAAATTACTTTAACTTAATATGTATTTCTTTAAATATTTTTAATTACTTCCTCATCAAGAAACTTTTTTCGTTCTTCCCAATCAGGCATTAAAACAGACAATAAATTATAAAACTTAGTATCATGGTTATTATAAATAAAATGAATTAATTCGTGCAGAATAACATATTCAATGCAATATTTAGGTGATAAGATTAAATTCTTATTTAAAGTAATTGCTTGTTCTTTAATATGACAAGACCCCCACCTAGTTTTCATTTCTCTAATTCTAATTTTAGGTTTTTCAATGCCGTATTTACCTACTAAGTAATAAACATTATCTAAAACTTTGTTAAAAACAGTATTAATCCGTTCCTCAATCCATGAATCAAATAATTTCTTTTTAGTTTTTATATCTTTATCATTTTTCACATAAACATATATATAACCTCTTAAAAATTTTACATACTCAATATCTGATTTTATTATCCTTAACCTATATTGTCTTCCTAAATATCTTATTGATTCACCACTTATATATTCTAATTGTCTTTTAACTTCCGGTTGAGATTCTTTAAAATAACTTATCTTTTTTAATATCAAAGAAGATTTTTGTTCAATAAAACGTTTTATTGTATCAACAGATATATCATTATTAGCCGACACAATAACATACCCTTCTGGTTTTATATTAATATTTATGTTTTTTACATTTTTACGAACTAGGAAAAAAGGAATTCTTTTATTATTATATTTTATTTCATGTTTTTCCATCATTTATATCTTCTAATTGCAACTGTTTTAACAGTATCTATTATTCTATCAATATCCATTGGGTAATCATATTGAAGATTGTTTTCTTCATAAAAATTATATAACAAATCATCTAATTTTTGAGATATCAAATTATTAATCCCAACATTATTATGCCAGTCAACTTTTATAGATTCCTCTATAATTTTTTCAATTTCAAGTGATAATTCCCCAAAACTTTTCTCTTTACCGTAAATCTCATTCTTTTCTTTAACAACATCTACAGCAACACCATAAAAAGCCTTAGCATTATTATTGTATTTTATTACTTCTGGATATTCTATACTTGAATCACCTTTTTTATAATCGTCCATAATCTCTAACATCTTATTAAAATAATCAATTTCATTTATTCTCATTTCTTTGTAAGCTTTTAACGTTTCCTCAATACGTTCAGAAAACTTTTTATAATAAGCAGGATTATCATTCCACTTTTCTGAAATCGATACAGCAATTCTAGTTCTAATAGCATCTGCCTTTGAACTCGGAGAACCTAATCTTTCAAGTTCAGCTTCAAATCCTTTTTCATCCATTATATCAACTGGATTTGTAATTCTCAGTATTTCTTCAGCTGCTATATAATTATCAATTAAGTTTTGCATCTTTCCTTCATATTCTTTATGATCTATTGTATCAGAATATCTAAATTTAACATTTTTACGAAGTTCTTGATAAAATTTAAAAGCCTTTTTATATTTATCAATTTCTTCTTCACTCAACGAAGTATAAATTCTTTCAATTTCAAGCGCAATACCAAAATAACGACCAAATTTACTTAAAAGTTCATAAAACTTTTCTCGCAACTCATCATCAGAAAGTAATACTTGATATTCTTCGGAATCATCTTTGTTTTTTACTTTACTAAAAACATTATTTAAATTAGTATAACTTTGTCTTATACTACCAATTATTTCAATAACATCATATAAAGAACCTTTCAAATCATTTGGATCATAATGTTCAAGTCCTGCTCCCGAATACATTCCCATAGCCACATTTAAATTACTTAATAATCCCCTATAATCTATAATAAATCCAAAATCTTTACCATCATATAATCTGTTTACACGGGCGATAGCTTGTAAAAGTGTATGTTCTTTTAACTCCTTATCAATATAGATTACATTTGCACGTGGTACATCAAAACCAGTTAATAATTTATCAACAACAATAAGTAAGTCAACTTCATCACCATTCACAAATTCTTCTTTAACATACTCCTCGTACTCTTCATCTGAACTATAATTTTCAATAATCTTATTCCAAAACTTTTTAACAATATCTTCAGTTTCCTGATTAACTTCATCATTTCCCTCTTTTTGATTAGGGGGTGAAATTATAACTTTAGTTTTTAAATCACCTAAAGCTTCAAATTCATTAAAATATCTAATTGCCTCTTTTTTACTATTAGTAGCCAACATTCCCTTAAACTTAATACCTGATGTTTTATTCATTTTTATAAAATGATTATTTATATCAAATGCAATCATCTTAATTCTTTGATCAGATGATGCGATTTTTTCAAAATGACTCCATTTTCTCATAACTGCTTCTTTTTGTTTTTCATTTAAATTACGAGTAATAATTTCCAATCTATTATCAATTGCCTTTCGGTTAATTGTTTGATCAACCATTTTACCCTCATACAATAAAGGGACAATTATTTTATCACGAACACCATCTGCAATATTATATACGTGAAAAAATCCACCAAACTGTGAGACTGTGCTTCTCTTTTCTTTTTTCATCAAAGGAGTACCTGTAAAACCAATATAACAACCGTTTGGAAAAACACGTTTCATTTTTATATGAAGTTCTCCATAATGAGTACGATGTGATTCATCAACTAGTACAAAAATATTATTAGATAAAACTGGTTTTTGATTATTAACAGCCGTATCAAACTTATGAACTAAAGTCGTAATAATATCAGCATTATCATTAGAAATCAAATCAACTAAATGTTTTCCAGTATTAGCGCGACTAGTTTTCATTTTAGTATGAACAAAAGTTTTATGAATTTGCTTATCTA
>DUUN01000344.1 GCA_012841535.1 Gallicola sp.
ATTATATATTAAGTCAATCATTTGAAAGAAAAAAAGATTTACTTAGATCGTTTGAAGTTAGAAACAATCTATTAACTAACCCAGAGTATCATTATACTTTTGTATGGTTAGTTCAAGATTTAGATGAAGAATCAATTAAGTATTTATTGGATGAAAAGCTGTTGTATGAACTTCTAAGTAGTAATACTGATCGTTTAGAAGATAAATTTAATGCTATAATGACTTCTGGAAAAGATTATGTTAATGTTTTTTTAAACAATGAAATATTTTTTGGTTATTTAATAAAAGCAGAAAGACTATGGTTATATCTGTCTTCTTTAGATTTAACTTTTTCCAAAAGACTTTTTACTTATGTTTTAAATAACGATATAAAAAATGTCAATATTATTACTAAATTCAATGAAAATGCTCAACTAGAAATTTTAGATGATGAGTTAATTCATCATCTAAAAGAATTAGGCATTAATTTTTCTTTTATAAATCATTTGCAACCAGCAGCAATGAGCAAATTAGTTAACAAACCATTATTATTAGAAAATATTATTAATTATTATCCTGATGACATAGCATATATAGCAAGTTTAAATATTAGTTTTCCTTTAAATTTTCAAACTAATGAAGAAGTAATAGGTAAATTTGTTAATATAAAAGAAATTGATAGCTATCGTTTTCTAATGAATAAGTTAGCCGTTTCTAATCAAGAGTTATATGATAATATTCAAAGAAAAAGAAATATTAAATATGATAAATATGTTAATAGTATAGATACATTAGATGAATCAGTTAATAAAAAAGAATTGGTTGAAGTTTTAATTGATCGATACTTTGAAGATGTAGCATATAATTTTTCAGCTAATTTAAAAGAAATGTTAAATTATATTAAAGATTCTAATGAAGAATTAATTAATGATGAACTAAAAAGTGTTTATTCAATGATTTTAAATTATCAAGATTATTCATTAGGAGAATTAGTTGTTTTATATAATGAGTTAAACAATGGAACTAATTATGTAGAATTATTTTATGATGATTATCAAAGATTGAAAAATCATTTTTATAATGATGTAAATGCAAGGAGTATTAAGGCTATTGATATTAATACTAACCCTTCTTTTATTAAAGAAGGCGTTAGTGTTTTAGAGCTTACAGGAGAAAAATTTATTGCTATTGCACACACGTCAAGGGGACTACACAAAAATAATGAACCCAATACTACATCATTAAGTTTAATTGGTGATAAGCACATTGGCTTCTTTGGTAGTGTTGATTCGCTTCGTGTTGGATTTGATTATTTACCAAATGATCAAATTATGAATGTTCATGATTATGATTCTTTTTCCTCACAAGAAAGAGGAACAGATCGAATAAACCAAATAAGACCAGTTGAAAAGATTTTAGAAGGAACAACTGTTTATAATGAAATATTACTTTATCAGAAAACCGAAAAAACTGAAGGAAACTTTGCAGCTGATAGAGAGTTTATTGTACCTAGCTATTTGATTGCTTTAAATAAACTGACTGATGAAATTATTGAACTAGCTAAATTACACAACTTACCAATTTTATTAATTCATGAGGAATACTATTATACTTCAGATAAAGTGCAAGATGATTTTGATTCAACATATTCAACTGAAAAAAATAGAAAATCATTTTGATTATAGGTAGATATAAAAATATCATGTAATTTTCAAAGTTGGAAAACTACCATGACTAATTTAAAACGCTCCAATATAAAAAGTAGAACACTTCTAACGGAGTTAAATAATAATGTTAATAACACTTTATACTATGGTATACTCTTTATAAGAAGGTGTTATTAATGATAGTTGTAGTGGCTGCTTTAATAGAAAAAGATGAATGTGTGTTAATTGCAAGAAGATCAACTGGGGACGATAATCTAAAAGGAAAATGGGAGTTTCCTGGTGGAAAAGTAAACAAAGATGAAACCAAACAATCAGCATTGAAAAGAGAAATATATG
>DUUN01000776.1 GCA_012841535.1 Gallicola sp.
TATTTCCAGTCTTCTGGATGCGTAGTAAAGTTATTATATGTTTTATTATCATTAAATCGAAAATGTGGACCATCTTTAATAATAATTCCACCCATAAGCTTTTTATTTTTATTATGATTTTCTTCTTTTATGTAATACTGTAATGCTTCTGCTTTTTCTTTCGTATCAGAAACATTATAATCTGTAGCTTTCGTATCAAAAATTCCTATATAACCATTTTTAAAAGATATAATAAAATCTGGTTGAAACGTTTTATTTGAACTTACTTTAATACCTAAATTACTCTCCATATGCTCTGCGCCATTTTGCCAAAACCAATTTATGAACTCATTTTTGCTTTCAATATAGTCAATAAACTCCTTTTCTAAAGAATTAATTTCATTATTTAAACCTAAAGTAACATATAATGGTTTTATTACAGACAAATTAGAATCTATTTTCTTGGTAGTTTCTGAATTAAAACTTTGAGAAATCGGAATTTCAAATTTGTTGTTTATTTTCCATTCATTTTTTTGGTTAACTTCATACTCATGAATTTTTTTGTAAGTTTTTAAAGAAAGGTCATATATTTTTGAAAATATTTCAGAATTTTTCACTATTATGTTCTGAATATATATCACACCACCTCTTGCTGTGTTCAGATTCATATGTTTTTTGAAAGTATAAAAAGTAGCCTGTTTAATTGTAGACATCGACCTTCTAGGTGCAAAACCATTCAAATTTTCTTTAATTATATTCTCATATTTTATTTGTAAGTCCATCGGATTGTAATTTATTGAAATCATATCACTAGTGATGCTTTCATTCATCTGATCTATTTTATCAGTGGATATAATTTCATTACTAATAACTTGATCCATGTTTTCAAAATCAAAAGTAACTCCCTTTTGTTTTAGTTTTTCATGATTATCATAATAGTTAGGAATTCCTTCTAAATCTATGTCGAATTCTTCACAAAAATATTTTTCAAACACTGAATAGTAACTAGATGTAACATCACCAAAATCAATCCTCTTCTTATAAAAAGAAGTTAATTCAATGTTTTTATAATCATTAGACCTTTTTGCATAGTTTGTTTTAATGATATTAGGATTGTATTCTTCTTTTTTCACTAAAATAGATTGTATATTGGTAAAAACATAAGCAGAATTCAACTCTTCATGGTCATAATGCTTAGCTTCTGGCATACGTAATATTCTACCTACTGTCTGAATTTCGAAAGTAATGCTTGTGCTTTCACGAAATCTAACAAGTATTTGTGACCTAGGACAATCCCAACCTGTATCAATTGCTTGTTTAAAAATTAGAACCTCTACTCTACCATCAATTTTCAGTAACTTATCAGCTTCATTATTTATTTTTTCATCTGTTAACCAAATTGCTACTTTACCACTTTCTTCTGTTATGCCTTTGTCTCTTAAGAATGAAATAACTGAATCCTTAATTTCATCGCCAGCAGCACCATTAGGTAATTGTATTAATATAAGTGGATTAACTATCGAATTTACCTTTTTATATTTATCCAGTAAATCAATCCTTTTTCTTAAAGCTGCTTCTAATATTAACTCTTGAGAATCATTCACATCATCAACGATTGTTTCTATACCAGGATTTATTAAAACCTCATTTTTTATCATGCCTTCTTGAATTACATCATTGTAGTTAACAGTTATTCTAGTATCAGCATTAGAAAATATTGGAGTAGCACTCATTTCAATTGTTAGATTTGGTTTAACAATTGTATCTCTAATTTCTGTTGCCCTTTCAGAGTTAGCTGATGAATGACTCTCATCAATTATTAAAATTATTTGTCTGTTTAAAGTACGAGTGTTTTGTAACACATCTATAAAATTTAAAGTTTCACGATCTTTCATGATAACGTTTTTCCACTCATTAGTTTTAGAATCTTTCGCTCTAATTTTTTCCCAATTTAAAAACAAAATTTCATTTTGATTAATATTAACTTTCGAACCAAAATAATCATCTTCTAATATGGTGCATTCGATTTTCTCACTTAATTCTCGTTTTACACTTTTATAACTCTGTTTGTGTAAATCTCCTTTACCAATACTAACCCAAACAAAACACAGATCAGTAGTTGTCTCATTGATCAACGCTTCTATATATTTGGTAATCATGAAAGTTTTTCCAGAGCCTGTTGGGGCTTGAAATACTATCGTTTGATTTTCTTTTTCATTAATGTATTCATTTGTTCTGGATAATAGCTTATCAACTGCTTTTTCTTGATACAATTTTAATTTTTTCATTTAATCCACCTCAACATTGTTATTATATCATTCTCTTGATTAATTATAGCACATTTTATAATAACAGTTTTTAATTTAAATGTTTTTTGTCGAATTCTGTCGTTTTTTAACTAAATTTGTAAAAACTTTTTTTAACGAA
>DUUN01000634.1 GCA_012841535.1 Gallicola sp.
ATAATAAATAATATTACAAAGATAGATAAAAAGGTTAAGATAGCACTTGTAGGTAAATATGTTGGTTTCCATGATTCATATTTCAGTATTGCAGAAGCTTTATGTCATGGCGGTATTGCAAATGGTGCCAAGGTAGAAATCAAATGGGTATCTTCAGAACAGTTAAATGATAAAAACTGTAAAGATATGCTTAAAGATGTTGATGGTATATTGGTTCCGGGGGGATTTGGCGATAGAGGAATTGAGGGCAAGATTACCGCTGCCCGGTATGCCAGGGAAAATAATGTACCATATTTCGGTATATGCTTTGGAATGCAAATGGCGGTTGTTGAATTTGCAAGAAATGTACTTGGTCTTGTAGATGCACATAGTTCAGAGCTTAATCCCGATACTGCCCATCCTATTATAGATCTCATGCCTGAACAAAAAGATGTAGATAAAAAGGGAGGAACAATGCGGTTAGGTCTTTATCCATGTAAATTATCTGTTGGTACAAAAGCATATGAAGCATATAATGATAATTTAATATATGAAAGGCATAGACACAGGTACGAGTTTAATAACGAATACCGGGACAGTTTTGAAAAAATGGGCATGAAGATATCGGGTATATCTCCTGATGAAAAATTAGTTGAAATCATGGAAATACCCGATCATCCGTGGTTTGTGGGAGTGCAATTTCATCCTGAGTTCAAGTCAAGACCTAACAGACCTCACCCGCTGTTTATCAGTTTTATAAAGGCTGCACTCTAATGGCATAGGACAAAATGACTCAAACTTTACAAGTTTGTTACAACTACATTTCGATTATTGACTTGATATTGCCCTAATGATATAATCAATACAGTAATCAGGCGTAATAAGTCATATAACAATATTTAGACGCTGTCCTGATATAATAATAGTTAGATTATAAAAATGAGAGGGATAGTCTAACTGCGTTATGTATGTAAATTAACCCTCTACCAAAAAAATTATATTTAAAGGGAGGATTTTATTATGAGAAATCTTAAAACAGTTACAGCATTATTAGTAGTTTTTACTATGATGCTAGGTACAGTTGCTTTCGCAGCCTTTGAAGATGTAAAAGGTACAAATGTGGAAGAATCTGTAACCACTCTTGCCGCTCTTGGTATTATCAGCGGATATGAAGACGGAACATTCGGACCTGATAGAACAATCACAAGAGCTGAATTTGCAGCAGTAGTTACCAGAGCTTTAGGTTTAGGTGACTCTGGCGCAGAAAAAACACCTACAAAATTTTCAGACGTTCCTGAGGAACACTGGGCTTCAGGATATGTTAGCTTGGCATCAAGCATGGGAATCATTGTAGGACACGGCGATGGAACATTCGGTCCTGATGATGAAGTAACTTATGAGCAAGCAATTAAGATGTTAGTTTGTGCATTAGGTTATGAGCCTGCCGCAGTAGCAAGCGGAGGATATCCTACAGGTTACATGGTAGTAGCTTCTCAAGAACGTATTACAAGAGGCGCTACAGGTACACCGGGACAACCTGCATTAAGAGGTGTTGTAGCTCAATTAACTTACAATGCACTTGACGTTGTTCTTATGATCCAAACAGGCTTTGGCAGAGATCCAATATATGAGAAGAATCCTGACGGAAGAACATTGCTTAATGACAAATTAGATGTAATGAAGATTTATGGTAAAGTGACAGCTAATGAATATTCTACTCTTACAAGCCCAACCAGTTCATCAAGGGAAAATGAAGTAACTATTAGTTATTATGATGAATATAGTACAGCAGCAGTAGATGATGATGGTTACAATGCTAAAATAGTAGCTAATGTTGGTGACACAAATGCAGCTGATTACCTTGGATACAAAGTAATTGCATATGTAAGAGAAGATAATTTAGGCAGAGACAGAACTGTTGTAGCAATTATGGAAGACAAAGATGAAATTGATAAGCTTGTTATAGATGCTTTCAATATTGAAAACGTTGATGAACAAACAAGCAGAATAGTATTAGAATACTGGATTGATAAAGAAAAGGACTATGACCCTGAAATAGTTTATATTGAAACTAATCCTGTAGTAATATACAACGGTAAAGCAAAAACAACCAAAAAGGTTGATGCTTTACAACCTTCCTCAGGAGAATTGGTTCTTGTTGACACCAACAGGGATGATATTTATGATACTGTTTTTGTAAAGGAATATGAATACTATATAGTAGACTATGTAGATCCTGTAGTACACACAATATTTGCTAAAAACCAGACTCTTAGTGGCTATGACAGCATAGAACTTGATCCTGACCGTTACAGAGAATATAAATTCAATATTCAAAATGTAGACGGAGAACCTATGGAACTAGAAGATATTAATGAATGGGATGTATTAGCTGTAGCAGCTGACAGACCTAATGCTTCCGGCGTAGGTACAAACAGGGCAGAGTTGATTAATATCATTGTATTAAATGATACCGTTGAAGGTGAAGTAACAGAATATTCTGAAGAATACCAAGAATACTCTATTAATGGTCAAAGATATGAAATCAACGCTAGTGCTTATTTACCCGGAGTAGAATTAGGTAGTGAAGGCGTATTCTTCCTTGACTTGGATGGGAGAATAGTTTACGCTGACACAAGCATGAAGGTATCGCGTAATTATGCTTTCTTAATTGAAACCGGACTTGAAACAGTATTTGGAAGCTCCACGGCACAATTCAGAATTTTAACTGCTGATGGTGATGTAGCTATATACAGTGGTGCTAATACCATAAGATATACAAATAGTCAAGGCACCGAAGTAACTTATAGACAAAGTGCAAGTGCCGGTCAAAAATCACATGCTGATTTAGTAGGTGATCCCAATAAGGATATTTCAGCTGATTTACAACCCGGTCAATTAATTACAATGCGGTTAAATTCAGCAGGAGAGATTACAAGAATTGCATCCGCTAGAAGCAACGGAACAGATGCTGCATTCTCAATATATGATTGGGGTGAGATGAATTACAAAAATGGTTATATGGGCAGAAGGTATGTAGTGGATGAAAATACAATAGTATTTGAAATTCCTGAGAATGAGTCTGATTATGAAAAATATTCCGTTAAAGATGGTAGCATTTTCACAGATGGCGCTAATTATAATGTAGACTTGTATGATGTAGCCGATGACGGTCGCGTGGCAGTAATGGTTCTTAAAGAAAAAGACCCGAGCTATGGTGC
>DUUN01000387.1 GCA_012841535.1 Gallicola sp.
TGATAACAATTAATACTCATATAATCTCCTTTCTTTAAAACACAAAAAAACTGAGATTTCCTTTGAAATTCCTCAGTTCTTAATGTATCAATAACCTTAAAGGTTAGATTACCTAATAAATGGGGCAAAACTTGAGTAGATTACGAAAAGTGTACTCAATTGAATCTTTCGGTTCTTATAAGTATATATTAACATAATTTTTATTGAAAATATACTTAATTTAATTATTTATGCTAGATTTTTTTGTATCATCAAATAATTGTTAAAGTCTCTTCAATAATGCTGTTTACACTTTCAACATTTCCTATGACTACTTTTTTCATATCTTTTTTTGATAATAAAGTTCCACCGACATGAGATAATGGATTTGCGTTTCTATCATCACATATAGAATCAATCTTTTTACAATTAGACCTACTTAATCCTATTGTAGAATATATTTCTTTCAATTCTCTTTTTTGAAAATGAGTCGATGATGAGTGTGGTATGTTTTTTGTTTTTGTTAATAAACTTGAAAAGGCATCAAAATAATTTTTATTATACATTTGAACTTCTAATAAATTTTTGTTTTCATTTGCTATTATTTGCATATATTTATTAAAATATATTGTGTCCTTCACATCTATATTTAATTTTTCTATCATAATTGCGTTGGAACTTGAAATAATATTATTCGTCCAATCGTTGAGAATAAATTGATTAATATATTTATAAATTGATTCGTTGTTTTTCTCTAATATAGTAATTAATTTAGTGTGTCTAAAATTTCTTAAAAGTAAATATCTAACTGCTAAATAATTACAATCGTTACTCCATTCATGGTTCTCTGAACTCTTAATTAAATTATACAAGAATCGTTTTATTAAATTTTCGTTTTTTGTTGCTAATAAGATTGAAACGAGTCTCTCTGGATCAATTCCTAATATACTAAAATTTATATCAATGATATTTTTCAATTTTGCGCAAACTCTATTACTTTGCAAAAAATCAAGTTTTTTATAGGAAATGCTATTATATATTTCAATAGGTTGAAATTCATAACCACTGAAACACTCATCAATTGCATTATAATACGCATCGTAATTAATTCCGTTTTTATTAACATCCCCACAAATTTTATTTAAAAATAAAATAATATTTTCCTTTAAATCTAAATCAATTATTTCATCACTAGAAAAATATTCGTCTACTAACGAACGAGATTTTATATCCTCTGAAATTAAATCTGTTTTTTTAAAAGTGGTTTTATTATAGTTTATTGAAAGATTAAGTTTGTACAATTCATTGCTATAAACTGCAGTAAGATCATTTTCTATAATGCTTTTATTTTTTCTTCCATCAAGTTTCAAAAAAATATAAGTGTCATCAACATATCTTGTTATATAAAAATCTTCAATTATTTCATTGTTTTTTAAATATTTAATTAGTTTATTTTCTAATCCGTCTAAATATATCACACTTGCTAAATACGAAGAAGTAATACCACATTCTGTCTGCGGAAATTTTCCATTTCCAGCCCATAACAAAAAGGTTTTTAAAAGTAATTTGTCTTTTTCTCCAAATTTCATATGGTTTGAAATTTTGGCTGTTAAAATGTTTAAATCTATATTAGTAAAAAAGTTTTCGATGTCAAATTTCAAATAGTAATTATAGCTTTTTGCTTTTTCTAAGGTTTCATTAGAAAAATCTTGATAACTATTTTTATAGTGTAAATCATTGTTTTTAAAATCACCAGCATACTTTATTGATAATTTATCTCTGGTATGTTTTTTATATTTCCCGCTAATATATATACCAATTGCAACGTAATAAATGTACATTATTGGAGAAAGAAGATATCTGTTTCTAAATGTACCGTCTTGCTTTCTTTTATAATTTTCAAAAGTGTTGTAATTGTCCTCATTATTTAAAAAAGCGCCATTAACTATATATTTATCAAAATAATTTTTGTCTGAAACAAAACCAAAATCATATTTATTTAACGCATATAGTTGTAAATAATTTTTTCCATAAGTATTTACATACTTTTCTACTAAAAGAACTGCTTTTTTCCAAGAGTAATAATCTATACTTATCATTTTCGCCACCAAAACTTTCTCTTTAAAACGTTAGGGAAGTTTTTATTTAAAAATATTTTACCAGTTCTTTTTATTTTTTTCTATATATTCCATTATAAGTTTTGCAACATGGTAAACTACATCAACTGTTACCGCATTACCAAATTGCTTATAAGCTTGTGTATTAGAAACAACTTGTTTCCAATCACTAGGGAAGCCTTGTAATATTCTGCATTCATTTGGTGTTAATTTTCTTAAATTACTTTTTGTATCATCACAATATTTTTTGTGGTTTTTGTTATCAGTAAAATAATTATCTTGGCTAGCTCTGTGCATTTTATGCATAGTGGCAGTTAATGTTTTTGATAATGCTTGATCAATTGTTGGTTTTACAATATATCCTTTTGTTCCTTCGCCCATTATAGTCGGTAACATTTTATTACTAATAAAGTATTTAGCTTCTACATCTTTGTCTAAGATGTCTTGTGTAGTAATTGTTAAAGGTTGCTTTTCAGGAAATTCAAATTTTTCATCATAAAAGAATTCTCTTTTAAAGGCTACAACAAAAACTCTATTTCTTCTTTGAGGAATATTAAAATCTGCTGTGTTTAGAACTTCATAATAACAAGAATATCCTAACTCATTTAGTTCATGAATCATTCTTTCAAAAGTTTTACCTTTATCATGATTTATTAAATTTCTTACGTTTTCTAAAAGAACAACTTTTGTGTTATGCTTTTTTAAAATTTCTTTGATGTCAAAAAATAACGTTCCTCTTTCTTCATCTTCAAATCCTTTTAGTTTTCCTAATGTACTAAAAGGTTGACAAGGGAAGCCAGCAACTAAAATATCATGTTCTGGAATATTATCTTTTTCTTCACGAATGTCACCTAAAACTATATTGTTTCCTACATTTTCCCTGTAAGTCTCTACAGCAAATTTATCAAAATCATTTGCCCATATCACATTAAAACCAGCATATTCGAATCCTAAATCTATTCCACCGATACCAGAAAATAAAGAAACAACTTTATATTTAACTTTCTTTGGTTTAATTCTTTCCATTCTATTCCTCCATTGCTTTCATAATTTCTTCTAATAAATGAATTAATACATCTACAACTATTGAATTTCCACTTTGTTTATATGCTTGTGCTTTTGAAACGATTATTTCATAATCATCTGGAAACCCCATTAATCTATGTGTTTCTCTTACTGTTAAAGCTCTAATTTTTCCGTCAGTAGTTACATAATTATTTACACTTGCCCTATGGGTGTTTCCCATAGTGGCTAATAAGGCTCTGGCAATAGGTAAATCCATTTTTGCATCTTTATGCATAAAATTTTTAGTACCGGGAGAAGTTACATAATTAATTAATTTTTGTGATAAA
>DUUN01000472.1 GCA_012841535.1 Gallicola sp.
AAAACAAAAGCTAAGGAAATCAGACAAAACCTGATTAACCCTTAGCTTTTTCTCTTATATAGGGCTGTTAAAAAATTATTTCTTTACAGTCCCTTTTCTCTTTTATTAAGTTAATACCTTTTCTATTTCAATACTTAGAAGTTCTTTATCATAATCATGATTTCCATCATAATTTTTTAGTAGGTATCGTGTATCGACAACAATACCTTGAATACGTTCATAAACCTGAGGAGTACTAATCCAATCGCCAGTGGCTTCTGCAACATTACCATACCACCCAGTAATCTTAAAATCATTATTTGATTTGTTAAATGGCATAATGAAAGCATTAAACACTTCTGAACCAACTGGTGCTTTATTATTCTTTACATACTGACCATAAGTGATTTGCTTATTAATGTCAGATGACTGCGGTAATGCATTGATACCTAATCTAGGCAATATACCATAGCGATAGTATTTTGCATCTAGGACATAATATTTATCTTTATAAATCATGATTGTATCCGGTTCAAGAGCCGATGTAGATCTGCCTTTAGCTGGTCCATACTTTTCCGTCCATAAAGCCCTTGGGAAATAGTCTTGTTTATTAGGTTCACCAAAGAACTTATCAATAAGTTTTTCCCAAACTGTCTCAAATCTATCTGTTCCAAAGTAAAATTGCTTATCAATTGTTTTATCATCCATGAACTCAATCATGGCAATCATTGATCTAAATAATTTCTTATCATTATCATTATTAGTATTGGACAATTTATCATTTAAGGTCGCAATAAATTTTGTTTTATCAAAAACAATATCTGGTTGTTCAGGCTTATTCGTAGTATAAAGCCAACCGATTTTCTCAAAACTTTCATAAACACAATATTTATGAATACGTGTAATTAACCTATTAGTATTTGGTGTAGATACTCTCACAACTTGGTCTAAATATAACAAGGATTTTCCTTGAATCATTGGAGTTTGAGTTTTAATAGTTCTACTCCAATCGGTTTTTCCGCGTTTATCAACTTTATAAGTTGCTTCAGTTTCTGAGTAATAATTACCATTATGATCTAAGTAATAATTTATAACATTAAGATAAGCTTGTATAGGGAATTCGACTGAATGAGGTGCTGTAAATTTATCCATATGAAGAATTCTATCTGTTTTATCCGTAAAAGTAGCTAAAACATTAAATAAGTTTTTTATATCTCTTTTTAGTTCATCATCAGTTGTTGCCAGTTCATAACCCATAGGAAAATATATGACAACATTATCACTATCGGCTTTAACTCCAACAAACCTATCTCCTTCATCATTAGTATTTACATGACAATGTTCACGTAAATTAAAGTGTTCACGGTCTATAGGCATGAAATATCATCCCCCCGCTTATTTGCTAATTAAAGTGTTGAATATATTCTCTTTAAAGATTTTGAATCTATTGTCACCTTCTGCAGTTACAAAGTGTTCAATAACATCTTCTAAGCTTTTAACACTATTCATATCAAAGATATCTTCTTTTGTAAATTTAAACGCATCATCCCATAGATATTTTAAGACTTTTTCGGGAAATCTATTATTTTGATTTTCTTTACCTTGAATATATACTAAATCATCTATTGAAACAAAATGAGTGCCTAATCGCTTATCTTCTGACGATGTCATCCTAATATTTTTATCAAGAATGATTTTATTTATTTCTGTAAAGAATTTTTCCCATGTAACACTTGTATCGAGTATTCTTGTACCTGCTAATTCTCGTTCAGGTCCTTCTTTAAATTTATTCTTTATTAGTCTCATACTCCATCTTCTTTGAAATGCAGTATCTAAAGTAAATACGTTTTGATCACTAGTATTCATAGTACATAAAATTGACATATTTGATGGGAGTGAAACTTTATGATTTTCATCACCATAAACTATCTTTGCAATATCACCGTTTGTTATTGTATATTCACTATTACCATCTTTATCTCTATCTAATAACTGAAAAATATCACCAAATATAGCTGGAGCATTTCCCCTGTTAACTTCTTCAATAACCAAGTAAAACATTTTATCCGGGTTATAGTAGGCTTTCTTTAATAATTTAGTAAATGGTCCTGGAGAAAATTCATATGTTACTACTCCATCATCACTAACTCGAGGGAGAATTTGACCAACAAAATCCGAATATGTATAATCAGGATGAAAAACAAGTCTTTCAATTAATTGCTCATCTTTACAGTATTCATTTTTTATAGTCCAAGATTTACCAGCACCTGGAACACCATATAAAATAATATTTTCTCCACCTTTTAATCTAGGTATTGCATTAATTTCTTCTAAACTCAATGAACTAGGTTCTTCGATTAGTGCATTCTTCAACATGTCACTTTCGATATATTGTATAAACTCTTCTTTAGTGTATTCAACATCCCCTAGCTGATATACTTTAGTCTTTTCTTTATACTTAATGTTCATTTTTTTCACCTACCATTTTTTAAACCTTGATTAATTAACTTCGTTCTACAAAATGAATATAACCCTATTTCACTCATAAATTTATCAATTGAATTTTTTTTGATGCGAATCTGATCATTTTTTTGATGGTTAATTTCACGTCTGTTAACGTTAATTTCTATACCTATAGATTCAATAATTTCAATAATTGCATCTTGTCTGTTATAGTCTCTATCAACATCAATAGATAAATAGTGTGCGGTTGTATCCCAGGAAGATCTTCCATCAAAACAAGCACGTGCAAATTCTTTTTTTAAATCAACTGAACTTCTACTAATTTTTTTTGTCACATTTAGCAGTAATTGCAAACATTCCTCATTAGAAACCCCTGTCTTTTCAATCAAGACGGAGAATCCTTTCTTTGAGCTAATATTTTGATCCTCATTTTGGTTTGCTAGTAATTTAACATTTTTCCCTGCTAACAGTCTCAAAACAATTTTATAATGACTTGCCAAATCTTCATGACTAATCATATTTGAATTATGATTTACACTTCCAACTATATATTCTTTACCATTTATTAAAATGGTTTTATATAGGGGGAAAGTTAATCCGACCATATAAGCAACTGCATTATCCAAAACACTACTTTCTAATTGTTTTATGTCCATATCGACTACTCCTTATTTGATAATCTATCACTAGCAATCTTAAAATACTTGCTAGATTTTTCAATTCCAATAAAATCTCGTCCTAAATTAATTGCTGCTTTACCTGTAGTACCTGTACCCATAAAAGGATCTAAAATCACATCACCTAAATTAGTATGAATTGAAATTATATCTTCCATAAGTTTTAAACTTTTTTGAGTAGGATGATCTAATCTCTCCAATCCAGATACTGTTGATGTTGTAAATAAAGCTCTTAAATATGGCTTGTTCTCAGGTTTATTAAAAGTCCATTTTGCACCTTTTTTTACCGCCCAAATTGCAAATTCCATATCTTGAACATAACGTCTATTAATATTTCTTGGCATGGGATTACTTTTCTGCCATACAAGAATGTCCTTAACTACCATTCCTGAATCTAGTGAGTTTAAAACATCAATAATATAACTTATATATATGTATGAACAAAAGATAATCATTGACCCATTTTTCTTTATTAATCTAGCATACTTTGGAATCCATGAATATAAATCAAAATTACCGTTATCCCATGTTCCAAAATTTACACCTGCCCTTGGATTTTTCATAGTATTAAAATTATTTTCTTTGGAAATATTGTAGGGAGGATCAGTTATGATATGATCCACTTTTATCCCGTTCTCAATCAATTCATCAATAGCTACATAAGCATCTGCTTTAATAAGTTTCATTTAGAATTCCTCACTTTGTTTCTTGATTTGTAGGGCAATTGCTTTTGCAAGTAATGGAGGAACTGCATTTCCTATCTGTTTACATATTGATGTTTTATTTCCATAAAAAATAAATGTATCAGGGAAACTTTGAATTCTTGCTGCTTCTCTTGGTGTAATTGATCTATTTAAAATCGGATGGGAATTACGACCATTAGATGGGGTATCAAATCTTGTATCAATAGTTGGACTAGGTTTATCCCATATCAATCGAGCCCATGTAGAATTGAATATTTGTTTTCCGTGCAACTCTTTTGGTAATGATGATTTATCACCTTCTGGTGGTATCATGGCTAATTTTTCCAAAGCAAGTTTTGAATGATTTGTAGCTCTATGATTATACAATTTATAACTATTATATCTTAATTTTTTTTGATACTCACTTTGTGCCGGAAGCAAATATTCAGCACAATCTCTACCTTCTCCAGAATTAAGATAGCATAAATCAGAAATCGCATCTCTAACTGTTGTTTTTTTAGTTGAATTTTTTTTGGGAACTTGAATCCCTCTTGAATCTAAAGTACCTATGATTATTGCTCTTTCTCGTGTTTGTGGTACTCCAAAGTCATATGCATTTAAAACTCCATGATTTAGTGTATATCCAATGGTTTCAAATTTCTCATAAATTTGTTTAATAAAAAATCCATTCTCAGAACCTAGTAAATTCTTAACGTTTTCAATCACAAAAATCTGTGGTTTTAATCTATTTACAATTTCTACATAATCATTGAATAAAAAATTCCTTGGATCATTTAGACCTAAGTTTTTCCCCTTTAAACTAAATCCTTGACAAGGAGGACCACCAATTATCATATTTACTTTTCTTTCTCTAGAAATCTCAATAACTCTTTTTTTAACTTCTTCTTGTGTTATATCGCCACAAATACAAGTAGTATTTGGAAAATTTCTTTGAAATGTTTCTATTGCTTTCGAATCAAAATCTAGAGCTACTTCAGTTGAAAAACCTGGAACCATATCAAATCCAAGTGAAAAACCACCAGCCCCACTAAACAAATCTAAAATTCTAAAATTATTCATACTAATTATTCCCTCTAATTTGTATCTCATTCTCTTTGCATATGTTCTCAATGATACAAATATTTTTTTTCGATGGAGTTGATTTACCATTTTCCCATCTATTAATTGTTGCAAAATTTACCTTTAAAATATCAGCCAACTGTTGTTGTGTAACGTTGAGTCTAGCTCTAATTTGTAGAATCATATCTGAATATTTCATAATAATCTCACCTTTCAAGAACTATGATTAATTATAACATTTTATAACATTTTCGTCAATCTAATATATAGTATTACATCCCCCTGTTTTTAAGGTTCTACTAATATGAATAAGCATTTAAGATGTTCACTATAATCATGATATTTTTCAATCAAATAGTAAAAATTCATAGTAGATTGTGTACAAATATACCTTTCGTGTTTCTATTGACCTTTCGTGTTTTTATTATGCTTTCGTGTTTTTATTGATTGTAATAATTAAAAAGTCTACAAACCACTTTGATAAAGTGATACACAGACTTGCATTGAAGAAAGAAAAAAGGGATATTCTCC
>DUUN01000543.1 GCA_012841535.1 Gallicola sp.
AAACTTAAAGAAGTATTAAAAAGTAAAATATTAGATAGTGCTATTCATGGAACTTTAGTAGATAATGATTCTAATCTTAAACCAATAGAAGTTGAAGAAGTAAAAGATGATGTTACTTTTGATATACCATCAAATTGGAAATGGACAAAATGGAGAAACTTATCATCATCTATTCAATATGGTGTAAGTGCTTCTGCAACTGATAGTGGGAATGCAAAATTAGTAAGAATCACAGATATACAGAATAATGAAGTTGTTTGGAATTCTGTGCCGTTTTGTAAAATAAATGAAAAAGATATTGAAAAATATTTATTAAAGGAAAATGATATTTTATTTGCAAGAACTGGAGGAACGGTTGGAAAGTCCGTAATGGTTAAGAATATTCCAAGTGATAACAATTATGTTTTTGCTGGTTATTTAATTAGATCAAATTATGATGACACAAAAGCATTTTATAAATATTTAAAAATGTTTATGGATAGTTCGCTATATTGGGAACAATTAAAAAAGGGTTCTATTGGAATGGCACAACCAAATTGTAATGGAAAAACATTAGGTAATATGTTTATACCTTTACCACCTTTAGAAGAACAAAAGAAAATTGTTGAAAAGATAGAAAGTTTATTTGAACTTATAGAGCAACTTTAACAGAGTTGCTTTTTTCTGGTATAATATTTATAGAAGAATTCTCAGAAAGGATGATATTGTGGGAAAATTATACTTGTTAACAGGAGATATTATAGAAAACTCAAAAGATATGAACGCAATAGTAAATGCACAAAATAAATATATGATTAACGGTAGTGGAATTTGTGGTGCGGTTTATAGAAATGCAGGTATTGAATTGTTGGATTATTGTCAAAAAAAATATTTGGTTCCAATGGAACCTTGTGAAGTTAGAATAACCCCAGGATTTAATTTAAATATTGATATTATCCACTCCTATGCACCTATTTTTAGAGAATGGGAAAATCCCATAGATAAATTAATTGAAGCATATTCTAATGTTTTGATAGAAATTAAGAATCATAATTATAAAAAATTATAATACCGAGTTTAGGAACTGGTATGCATGGTTACAAACATGAAGATGTAGCAGAAAAAGTGATAAATTTATTATATGATTTTTGTGAAAGTAATGATATTGAAATATACTTTATAAATCGTTTATCAATTACTACAAATGAATATTTAAGTGCATTGTTAAAATCACAATCTTTAAGCCATGAAGATGTGCTACAAATATTGTTAAATGAAAAGGAATGTTATGAAGAATTTATAGAAGGTAAAGATTTAGATGATATGTGCTATTATGAAAAATTAATATATTCAAAGGTAACAGGTGAAAAATATGATTGAAAGAATTTCAAATGAAGAATTGGAAATATATGCTCAAAAAGTTAGAGATGATATCAAATATGGTGGAGAAGGTATATTGATAGATGAAGCTTTAAAACAACATCCATTAAATGTAGATAAGGCTGTTGTAGCAATGAAAATATGTTTGATAGATATTACA
>DUUN01000626.1 GCA_012841535.1 Gallicola sp.
AAATAGGTTAAGAATAGAAATATTATAAATTTATAGATATTAAAGGGTAGTTTAGGAATAATAAATGACAAATTGGGAATTTTAATAATAAAATTTACAGTTTAAACTATAATATAGATATAAGGTAAATTGGAGTAGAAATATGATTGATATTTATATATGTGAAGATAATTTAGTTTTCCAAAATATTTTAGTTACTGAAATAGAAAAATATATTCTAATACAGCAGTATGATATGAAAATAAGGAAAGGCTTTGAATCACCGGAAACTATGTTAAAGGAATTAAAGGATAATACTAGAAGAAATATATATTTTTTAGATATTGGGTTTAAAGAGAATGAGCAAAATGGTCTAGGTCTTGCAATGGAATTAAGAAGAAAAGACCCTAGAGGGTTTATAGTTTTTGTAACTGTACATGATGAACTGGCTTTGGACACCTTTAAATATAATATAGAGGCTTTAGACTATATTATAAAAGATAATAGGGATAGTTTTAGGAAAAGATTGAATAGGGTATTAGACAGTATTCATAATAGAATAATTTCAGAAAAAAATAGTGATAAAAGCTACTTCACTATAGAACTACATGGTGAAATAAGATATGTGCCTGTAGAGGATATTCTATATTTTAAAACTTCAGATAATAAGCATAGAATAAATTTGTATATGGAAAATAAAGTAATGGAATTTTATGGAAATTTAAATGAAATTGAAGGGGAATTAAATAAAAAATTCTTTAGAGTTCATCGTTCCTATTTAGTATCTTTAGATAAAATTATAAATCTAAACTCAAAAGAATATTATATAGTTTTAAGTAATGGAGATAGGTGCAGAGTATCAAGAAAGAAAGTTAAAACATTGAAAGAGATACTAAAATAGGAGAAAACCATGGAAAGAGAAATTATTTATCAGATTATTATATTGTTAGTATATTGTTTATTTTATTTTTTTACTCTTTATATGTCAATAAAGACAGTAGAGTTGTTATTTAACAAAAAATTCAAGAATATTGCTAGAATAACCCTATCTTTTATAATTTTAATAATATCCTTAGCCTTAAATATAAAAATCTCCTATGAAATGTTTTTTGGAAGTAGAAGTATTTTTTATTATATTGTGCTAGGTAGTATTGTAAGCATTATATACTATCCTATAATTTTTAAAATATGGAAATACAATAGAGAATCTAAATATAGATTGCTCTTGTCCATTTTAATTTCTTATATTAGCTATGGATTTTTTTACAGTATGTCAAGTATTTTATTAATGACTGGAGAATATGTAGTGGAAAACATATCATTAAATGGGTACTTAATAGGGTTATTAACCTATGTTATAACCTTATCATTACAGATAATACTGTATAGGATATTACGAAGGAAAGAATTAAATAAATTATTATATAGTATTGAATTTAATGGTTTACTGGAGTTATTTATAATAATTTCCTTTCTTATAGGCGTTGCTACGAGTATATATACCGATGAACTATTTTTAGAATCTTTATATAGCGGTGAGGTTAAGGATAATATAGTCTTTATTAAAATAGCTATTAGTTTTTTAGTGGAAATTTTAATAATTATGATTTTAATAGGGATTTCAT
The DNA here is from genome assembly GCA_012841535.1 of Gallicola sp. Classification (GTDB taxonomy): domain Bacteria; phylum Bacillota; class Clostridia; order Tissierellales; family Peptoniphilaceae; genus Miniphocaeibacter. The sequence goes on from DUUN01000626.1 coordinate 1,605, forward strand.
CCTATATTGTATTCAAAAACAAACAGTTGAAAATAAAAGAGACAGAGTTGTTAAATCAAAAGTTCTATATAAGAAAAATGGAGAAGGTACAAGAGGTAAGTAGTGCTTTAAAGCATGATTATAAGAATGTTGTTTCAGGAATATATTATTATGTTCAACAGGGGAATTTAGAGGAAATAAAGGAATACTTAGATAATGTAATTTTAAATTTCAAGGATGAAACTGGTAAAAGCATAGATGAAATAAACAGTCTGGGAAAAATAAAAATTGTTGAGTTAAAGGGTTTGATACTTTCTAAATTAATTAATATGGAGGATAGGAATATTGACTATAGCTTATATATTTTAGATGAAATTGACCATATTGAGATGGATATTATAGATTGTATTAGAGCTATAGGGATTTTAATAGACAATGCCATAGACCAGGTTAAGGAACTAAAAAATGGTAAAGTAGATATTTCCATAGTACAGAATAACTTAGGCTTTACTATTATAATAAAGAATACAATAAGGGATGAAATAGAGCTATCAAAAATTTTTAATAGAAACTATTCTACAAAGGGAGTGGACAGGGGAATAGGGCTATTTAATTATAAAAATATCATTAATAGATATTCCAATGCAAACAGAGAAACTATTGTAGATAGTAATAATTTTATTCAAATTTTACGTATTTATAATAAATAATGTTAAATGAGAATAAAAATAAGCCGTTCAGGATTAAAATAATCCAAAACGGCTTTTTTTAGTTATTATTGTTATATGGTAATAAAAAATTAGGAGGAATTAGATGGCAAAAGAAGGAAGGGTTTTAGAAGTAATTGAAGAACTAGGTTTTACTCCAGAGGAAGACAGAAACATTATTGTAAAATACAGGTCTGATAATTTAGCTGGGAAAATAGAGGATTTTTTCTCTGGGGATTTTTATATATTACAAATATGTGAAAATGAAATAATTTTATTAAAAGTTTTAAAGGGAATGTTAGGTTTTAAAACGAATTTAAAGAAAGAAAAAATAAGTTTGGCAATACCTAAAGATGAAATAGAGAAGGTAGATGTTACAGAAGGCCAGTTTAACTATGATATAGATATTTATACTAGGAATAGTGTAATAAAGTTAACGGCACAAGTAAAGGGATTAAGTAGTTTAAGAACAAGTGGAAGTCTATCAATAGAAAGCTTTTTTAAAGGAACAACATGGCATGGGGAAAATGTAGATGAAACAGTTAAGGAGCTTAAGACAATAAAAAATCAATAAAAATCCTGATTTATCAGGATTTTTATTGATTAATCATATAATATTAAAATGTTTTTATAAAACACAGTCGTATTTATAAATATAACAAAGGCAGAACGCTAATTCTACATTATATAGTATACCCATTATATTTTTTAATATTACAATATAATAAGTTTTTTAGTTGTTATTTTATTAAATTTTTTAATCGATCTCTAACGGTTTGTGTTATTGAGTTACTTCCTCCAACAATAGTTATGTCTGTTACTTGACCTTTAATAAAATTTTCAACAGATGGTTTCATTGAATTTTTAGCTACCATTATAGTAGGAATGTCATTTTTAGTAGCATATGGAACAGCTACTAAAGCATCTGCATATTGCTCGCCACTGGCTATAACAATTCTACTAGCTTCTGGATACACTCTTTTAGCAACAGCAAGAGATGTTTCATATCTATCAGAACCATAGATTCTTTCAACCTTATACTTATTGCTTAAAGATATTTCAATATCTTTTGATACAGAGTTACTTCCGCCACCAATAAAAATATTGGATAAGTTAAAATCGGATATAGCTTTAATTGTTACATTAGGAAGTGAGCTTGGAGATGTTAATAAAATAGGGGCATTTTCAGATACTGCTAAACTTACTACTGAAACAGCATCTGGGAAATTAGTTCCATCTACTAAAACAGAATTTTCATTTTCTCCTGTTATGGCTCTTATTTTTTTAGCTACTTCAACAGCGGTTTCAAATCTATTGGAACCAGATAGTCTTTCAACATTATCTTTATCATATTCACTTAAAGAATTTTCTACCGCTTTAGATATGGATGAATATCCACCAGATAAAATAATGTCTTTAGCACCTAAACGATCAATTTCTGTAAATACTTCTGCAGAAACACTGTTGCCATTTATTAAAATAACAGGTGCATCGATTTTAGCACCAAGAACCGTTGCAGTTAAAATATCCGTATCTTTATAACCGTTTGCTAATATAACAGTATCTGCTGATTTATATTCCCTAGATACTTTTAAGGAAGTGTCAAATCTATCTTTACCAGATAGTTCTAAAATATTATCTTTATTAGAAGGTTTATCAGGTTTATCCACATCAGGTCTAGAGTTATCAGGACTAGTATTATCAGGTTTACTATCATCAGGAGTTGTAATATTTTCTAATACCGGTATGGTTTCTTTTACAATAGCTGAGATATTTAAGTCCTTTTCTTTAGCAGAGACCTCAAGCCTTTGTTCAACATCTTTTTTGTCAACAATTGCTTGATAATATTCACTATTAACAGGGTTTAATTTAACTGAAACATTATCTATTTTGGCAGCAATATATACTGTATTTCCTATATTACTAGGATAAACCTTTATAATTGCCTTACTGGAATCTGAAGGATCAGTGCTAATAACAACTTTAGGAGCTGGTGTTGGACCAATATAAGGTATAATTCCTTTAACTATATCAGAAAGAGCCATTCCTTCTTCTTGAACAGAAACTTCTACTTTTTGGTCTTTATCTATTCTGTCTACAGAAACAGTATAGTAAGCTCCACCGGATTGTTGTGTTAATTGAACTTCTTTACCATCTATTTCAAGAATTATTTTCTTAACTTTATCTGGATTTTTAGGAGTCACCTTTACTATTACACGAGTATCTTGTGCAGCATCTGTTTTTATTTCCAATTTTGGAGCAATGGTTTTTAGTACAGGGATTTTCCCTTTTGCAATCTCTGAAAACTTTCCCCCTTTATAGACTTCTGCAACTTCAACTAATTGTTCAACGTCTTTTTTAGGAATAGTAGCAGTATAATAATTCCCTCCATCTTTAGCCTCTAATTTATATTTTTTAGAGCTGTTGTCTACTTTCATATTTACTCCACTTATTTCATCAGGGTTATTTGGTGTTACTGTTATAACCGATTTAGTTTCATCAGTCGAGTCATCAGTTATTTCCAACTTAGGAGCTGGAGGTTTACTGTTTGCAGATGAAATATTAAATAAAAAGAATGTAGTTAATATTCCAACAAACAATACAAATAAAAATCTTCTTAAACTTATACTTTTCATTGTGAATCTTCCTTTCAAATAATAAAATTTAAATTGATATATAAT
>DUUN01000384.1 GCA_012841535.1 Gallicola sp.
ATGGGCTTGCTTTACAACTTGAAAATAAATCTAACAAAAAAGCGTCTATTTTATACGAAATTATTGAAACCGCTCCCGGCGAAGAATCAAAAATTAATAGTTTAAAATATCAAAAGAATTTAGAGACAAGTGGAGAGATAAATAAATGTCTTTTATATTCTATGCTCCATTGATTATGGACTGGTCGGGAGCAAAAATGAGTAAATCACTATACGTGAAAAAAGGAGCTTATAATGACATCCCACAAGAATTTATTAATTATCATTTATTAAAAAAGGTAAGAGGAATAGGAAGTTTAGATACAATTTTAAAAATAGTGGAAACATGGTTTGAAAATCCATATATGCTGTTTAGAAATTATACAATATATTACTTTATTAAGGAATTTCAAAAATATGAATAATAAAGCTGTATATATGAGCATTAATCCCAATGCAACCCAAAAAATTGTTGATCAAATTAAAAATCATGAATTTAGAAATTATATTCCTAAACAACCATTTAATATGATATTTGTATATGTAACTGCTCCAATAAGCTCGCTTAAATATATTATAAAAATAAATCAATTTATTAAGCATCCGTCACTTATAAAATATGAGGGTGATGGAAATGATGAATTCAACTCTGGTCATAAATCAAAGTATGCATATGAAATACATTCTGTTTACAAAATAAGCAATCATATGCCTCTTTCATTATTGAAAAAAGAGTATGACTTTACTCCGCCGCAATCATTTGCTTATGATAATAGATATGAAACGTTAACTAATTATATACTTAATTCAAAATTAAAATTGCTGTTTACAAATAAAAGGATAGAAGGAGAATCTAATGGAAAATAATACTCAAAAAATTAATTGTGAGATCGGCTATTATGGCCGAAATCGAGCAAACCCTTATAAATAAAGGGTTTTGTTAAAAAAGTTTTTACAAAATTATGATAAATTAAGATAAAATGATCAAATAGAGAAAGTAGGTTAGTTATGAATATAGCCAAATATATAACATTAATTATATTATTAAAGTTTATAATACTGTTGACATTTATGTTCATAGTAAGAAAATATATAAAAAAGAAAACACTAAAAACTGTTTTGACAATAGTAATTTGTTTACTTACTATTTGGACTATAATGTTTACAGTTGATATTAATAGAACCAACTCATTGAAAAATCCAATCTTTGCAAGAGAAAATGGTTATATGGGAAGTATGACAAGGTATGATGGTTTAGGATACAAAATTGGATTAGAAAAGAATGCTAATACAGATCAAGTTTCTTACGGCCAAATGACTATTTTAGGACGATTAGTTGCAGGTGGAGTTCAAGATTTTATAAATGAATTTACTATTATAGATGAAACTGAAGTATGTGATCAAGCTTTGGAAGAAATATATAGGGATGATGAATATATTTATTATTTACCATGTATTAAAAGTTCAACGATATTTTTAAAATATAATAATGGTGAAAAAACAAATATTAAAAAAGCTTTAGATGGTGAAAAGGTGACGATTGATAAACTGATTAAAGAAGGCTTAAATGTATATAAAGAACCAATTCAAAACTAAAATTAACTTAAATTTTGAATAGATTCAAGAAAAGAGGTAAAAACATGGAAAATAACGCTCAAAAAATTAATTGGTATCCAGGTCATATGGCTAAGACTAAAAGATTGATTAAAGATAATCTTACTTTAATTGATGTTGTCTTAGAGCTTGTTGATGCGAGAATTCCTTTTTCATCTAAAATAAATGATTTAAATGATTTAATTAAAAATAAGCCCAGAATACTAGTCGTGACTAAGTATGATTTATGTGATAAAAATGTTACTGATAAGTGGCTTAAATATTATGAGGGTTTAGGTTATATAGTAATTCCCGTTAATTTAAAAAATAATTTAGATTATAAAA
>DUUN01000229.1 GCA_012841535.1 Gallicola sp.
CCTTCGCGGTCCGGGTTCTCTCCAATGAATTGAAAAATCCGTTTTATGTTTTCTTCAATACCGGTACCTTGCTCATCTGGAATGTTGATCCATCCTTGAGCTTTTACAGCAAAGTAATTTACTTCGTTTTGCTTTTCATTCTTAACATATACGACTGCTTTGTCTTGTGAGTAATTACTTAGAGTTTTACCTGAATCAATCAAATCATCTACAATCAAACTGTTTTTTGTTAGTTCGAAAGATATTGGAATGTTTAATTCCTGCGAAATAATGATTGCAGGAAGGTAGCCTCCACGTGGAATTGGATAGATGCTATCGTATTTACAATTTATTTTGCTTGCAAGAAGCTTTATGTCTTCAATGTAGTTTTTCATCGTATGTTTAGCATTTTTTGAGTTTGAATAGAAAGTTTCCAGGTAGGATTGTCTTTGATATATTTGATTGTTTTGCGGATATTCAACCGGTTAATTCTTTTATCTCCGGTTGTTTCAGGTTGTAAGTAATGTTTTACTGCATCGAAATTCTTCCATTTTTCGACATTCTGTCCTTGAAATATTACTTTTATTTCTTCGGCTTTAGTAAGTGCGATTGTTTCGGTTTTTGGACTTACCGTTATCCAATCAATGTTTTGAGGTAGTTCTTTGGTACCGTTAGTTTCAATATGAATAATTTTTCCGTTAGCTTTTAATAAGTCAATAAATTCTTGATTGATTTGCAATGATGGTTCACCTCCTGTTAAGCACACATGAGAACTTGGATAAATGTTTATCTCTGTGAGAATTTCATCATTTGAAAGGGATTGATACGATTGGTGAGTGGTGTCGCAAAAAGGACATGCAAGATTGCATCCGGAAAACCGTATAAAAACCATCGGTGTTCCATGCCAAAAACCTTCACCCTGAATTGAGTAAAATATTTCGTTAATCTTCATAACGGCAGTTTGTTTTTGGTGTTTCACTTATTTCGATTGCTGACAATAAAGGAAAATCTTTTTTCCACATATCGAATAAAAACTTACTCATGTTTTCAACTGATGGTTGAAAATCAAAAACATCGTTTAAATGCTTATGGTCTAAATTGTCTTCAATCCATTGTGAGATTGGTTTTAATTCTCCATAATCTTGAACGAATCCGTCTTTGTTTGGTTCGCCTGAAAGAAAGATTTTTACAATGTAATTATGACCGTGAATCCTTCCGCACGGATGCCCTTCTTTAAGTCCATGCAATTGATGACTTGCCGAAAAATGAAATTCTTTAGATATTATATTCATATTTTTTTATTTTTAATCTTGATTGCCTGCTTCTTTTGTATATAATTTTTTATAATAATCACTCGTAAAACAATATCTCGAATAATAATCTATTTTTCTTTGTGTAATTTCTATATCATATCTTTTACACATATCAATTACGATTGATTGATATTTTTCATTTATCTTTTGTTGTTTTATATTTTTAATTGAATAACCTTTAATACTACCATAACGATTTAATTGCTGCCATGTTGTACTATCTGCCGAAGGACAAAAATTTAAATCTTTTAATAATTGTATTTCAGTACAACCTAATAAATGAATATCAATACTCGGTTTTTTGTTTTTAATATAATGTGCTAAATTATAAGTGTATTTTTTTTGTCCTATTGCTCTTAATTCTGGAACCGAAATTGCAATGTAATCTGAAAATTCAATTAATCTATCAAGCCCTTTTTTACCGTCTTCTTTATGAAATACATTTATTATTCTATTATTTGGGAGTATTTCTTTCATTTTAATTCGCAAGTCCCATGCTTTTTCTACACCAAGTATTTTCTGACAATCAACCTCAACACAAGTTGATTTAATATCTTCTTTTAATACAAATTCGGTTAACGCATTAAACCATGTATCGATTTCAAATTCAGTCCTCTTTCCTGCGTGTGCTCCAAACATTAATGTAAATAAACCGCTGTCCATTATTGAATGTTTTGAATTAAAATATTCTAATTCTTTATAAATTGGTATACCTTTCCTAAACCCACTATTTTTTAATCCAAGTACTTTATTAATAAAATAAAAAACAGAAAAAAGATAATAATTAATATTACCTCCCTTTGATATACAGTAAGCAAAATCTGTTTGCTCTGCTCCTGCAAAATGAACCTTTATGTTACTTTGATTTTCAACTATCATAATTCAACCCTCGCACCACCTTTATTATCTTCTAACACTTCAACCCATTTACAGTTATCGGGTTCACAAAATTCTATCACTTCTTTTGCTATCATTTCACAACTCATTTCATTAAAATTGCATGGATTGCCGTATACCTTGTACAAATAATCTTCAATATCATTTTGAAGAATATATATTTCTTTTTCCCTATCTAAAATTTGAACTTCAAATCCTGCTTTAATAGTGAAAATATGTCTGTGTTTATTTCTTAAAAATAATACTTTTTCGGGAGCGTTTGGATAATTATGGAATCCAATTACTTCAGTATTTATAATTACTTGCGTTTTCATTCTTTATCTGATATTACTTGTGAATATATATTCATACCGCAATGTGGGCAGATTGTTTCTTTTTCTTTTGAAGGTTCATTGTTCTCTTCAAAGAAATCGTCAAGATTTACTTCAAATTTGTCAAAATTATGTATATCCACACCCCACTCTGAAAGCTCTTCAACGTTCCATTCATTTGCCAACGTGTCCCAGTCAAACTCACCAAACGAAACATTATCAGAAATTGTAAATCTGTTCCGTTTCTCTTCTGTCCATTCATCCGCTAACATTA
>DUUN01000265.1 GCA_012841535.1 Gallicola sp.
ATGCTTCATCTGTTCTAGTCCTTCTTTTGTAAATATACCATGATCCATTCCTAGATCAGCTTCAACGATACATGCATGCTGCAACACGTGAAACACCTCGTGAAAAGCGGTCTAATTAGCTCTGAGGGTTTTGAGGATGTCTTTGATTCCGCTAATTTAGAACAAATAGCAATAGAGAGTTTAATAAAAAAATTTGATGAACTTGGTGAAATAATAACTGAATTTGATATTGTAGAGGATATTACAAAAGTATTGTATAAATTACTCGATGAGCGCTCTTCTGTAAACAAAAAAAGATCAGTAAGAAATGCAGTGTTCCTTTCAGACAATAAGTTACAAATTGGGAAAAAAATTTACAACCTTCCAGAACCATTACAAGTACCAAATTTGCCACGTAAAAATGAAAACATTTATATAGATGCTTTATTGGAAGTATATTCTCATGATTCAAAAAAAAGCATAGTATCATTAGCTGATTTAGATACTATGCCAATTTATAAAACTAACCTACAGCTACATCGCGAATTTTTCTATTCTGCAGAAAGTGTAATAAGAAAAATCAGAGATTTTTTTACTGATTCATTAGTTGAATTCGAAAATATGAAACTAGAAATTTTTGATGCCATAAAATATCATTTATCGACTTCTAAAGAAGAGGTATATGATAAATTACATACAACTATGGATATAGTCATTAAGGTTTCATTTAGAAAGTCGGTTCTATTTAAAGTTGGAAACGGTCTAGTTGGTCCTTCTGAACAAAGAGGGATGGTACATATGTTAGTAAATGATGGAAAGTTTAGGTGGTTATAGCATGAGTAAAAAAATATTTAATACAACTTTTGAGGTTTCAATGCGTTTACTTATTCTTCTTGATGTATTTAAAACTAGTCTGGATGAAGAAAAAATATTATATATAGACTTTTTTACGATTTATTCTAGCAATTATGGGTTTAGTCCTGTCAACTTAAATGGATTTAGTGATTTCATGATAAATGAGTTTACATCACAAAGATTATTAATACAAAAATCAATGAAAGAACTTGTTTTACTTGGATTGATTAAAGTTGAAGGTTCAAAAGATGGATTTTTATATAAAATTAATAATAATGGAGCTTTGTTGTGCGAAAGTATGACTTCAGAATATGCCGAACAGTATAAAAAATACGCTTTATTAGTAAAAGATAAAGTTTCGAACATGACAATTAGTGAATTAAAGAAGTTTGCAAAATCAAAGGAGGTAGAATTTAAAAATGCCGCATATTAAATTAAAGAAACTTACTGTAAGTGGAGACAATGTTGAAACATCTACAATTGAATTTGGTGAAAAATTAACTATTATTGCCGGACCATCCAACACGGGAAAAACTTATATTTACAAATGCATCAATTATGTTTTGGGTGCAAAGAATACACAAGAAAACTTACCCTTTGATGTAACAGAGGGATATGACACAATTAAACTTAACATATCCACAAATAACGGCGACTTACAACTTACCAGAAAAATTAATAGCGAAACTACCATTATAGATTCAAAAATTCATAACTTAGAATCTGGTGAATACCTGATTACTGAAAAAAAAGTAAACGATAAAACAATAAATCGATTATTTCTTAAT
>DUUN01000255.1 GCA_012841535.1 Gallicola sp.
ATGATGTTGTTGCTTCCGCATAAGACACAAGTCTTAGGTGGAATAGCAGTTTTAACGAAAATATATGTCAATAAATTCTGCTTTTCAACTGAAAAACAGACATCAAAAATCACAAGATTTTCATCTGTCAATATCTTTTGAAAATTACAATAAAATTAAGAAGCATAAGCATAATTATTTTGTAATTTAGGACGATAGTTTTTTAAATAATTATCATAGCTTGCTTTCTTGAATGGATGTGATAGTGGTGGACGGTAAACGTTTTTCTGTTTTACTATAGCGGGTTCTAGTATGGATACAATTCTGTGATGTTGAAATTCCACGAGTGTATAAGCAGAGTTATCAATGACAGAGATTAATTCACCATCTAATTTCTTAACAATTAAACACTTTGTTTTAGGGACTATGTTCATTTGATCTCCCTGAGAATTAAAGAATTTATAGTATTTATTTTGAAATTTTATGGTGCTACCGTTATCTACTACGCGACGGGAAACGATGGCGAGCGTTTCATTAATGGTTTCATGATTTATTTGTTTTTCGAAGGCGTCTATGGTATGATTATATGGAAGTGCAAATTCATCATTGAATTCGTTTAGGTATGATTTTACGAATTCATTTGCCTTCTCAATGGTATCAATACCTTTAAGACGCATCTCAACAATTAGTCGACTTTGGAGAGTTTGGAATAATCGTTCTATGCGACCTTTTACTTGTGGTATTGATGAAGTGTATAAGGCGATGCCGAGTCTATGACAGGCAAAGCCGTACTGGGTAAAAGTGTCCTTCTCGTCGGTCGGACGCTTTTCTTTTTGGTAATTAAAAACCGTGCGATTGTCGGTTAAAATTTGAGCAGGAATACCATGGTTAAGAAGGATCTGTTCAGTTAGACGGTAATAACCATATAAAGTTTCCTGAAAATCAAAAAATAAGCCTAAAATACGACCTGTACAATCATCAATAGCAGCGTGTAAATAGGTTTTGCCTTTTCCAAACCAGTTGTGAACAGAAGCATCCATTTGGACTAATTCACCAAAAAACTTAGCTCTTTCTTTTCTTGGATGAGCATCAACATCATCCAATAAATGGTCAGCTACAATTTCTTGTTCTTGAGTTGTGAGTTTTTGGTTTGATATTTGTTTATCTTTAATTTTCTGATTTCTCATACGTCTAGTTTTCCTTTGACATTTTGGAGAATAAATTTCTTCATTTGACAATAATTTATGAAGAAAGTTATATGAAACAATGATATTATAATCCCGTTTTAATATCATTTTAAAATGATTAAAGTTTACATTGTATCCAATTTTTATATACAAATTGATTATTTCTTGTTTCAGTTCAATGGATTTTGTTCTGGCTGGTTTATGATCATGATTCTTATGGCGAAAGCCATCTTTTCCTTGATCCTTATATTTTTTGACGAGATTATAAGCAGTCTTTAAAGATGAGCATAGTTTGACAGATAATGATTTGTAATTAGTTGATTTGTTATCAATAAATTGTTTTACGATTTCATACTTGGTTTGTTCGTTCATTGTTAGTTCGACCTTTCTCAATGTGATCACTCTCCTAGTGATACATTGTAACATAAGATAACACTTTGAAATAATCAAAAGATAACTACAATGAATATATCATAAGATAATCAGAGGCAAGTTTTTTTCTTTTTCTTAGTGTTTGAATTTTTGGCAAAAATATGATATAATTAGCAAATAATGAGGATGAAAAAATATGAAAGTAATAATTTTAGCAAGTGGTTCAAAAGGCAATGCCACAT
>DUUN01000860.1 GCA_012841535.1 Gallicola sp.
GCAAAAAAAACTGATAATTATAAAACATATGGTGTTCTATACAATTGGTTTTCCGCTGTTAATGTAACTGATGGGGCAATTCCTGATCCTAATAACTTAAAAGGAGCATGCCCTGATGGCTGGCACATTCCTAGTATTGCAGAATGGATGAAATTAAAAGAACTATATGGTAATCTTACTGCTAGCAAATTGAAAGATTCAAGTAAAAATTACTGGAAAGGAACAAATTATGGCGTAACTAATGAAAGTGGTTTTACGGCATTACCTAGTGGCCAAAAACTATTACTTGATGATTTTGAAGGACTAGGGTATAGCACAAATTTCTGGACATCAAATGGTTATATCGGAAGACATGCTAGTGCTATTCAGATGGGCTACGACTTTAATTTATTTATGGATTTTAGTCAATCAAAAAGTAGTTGTTATTCTGTAAGATGCGTAAGAGATAAAATTCTTAATTAAATCACTTATTTAGATTCAAATTATGAAGAAATCTGTTTTTATGGTAATGCCATTTAGTAATCAAATTGCTAACACTAATTACAATCACTGTACAAAAAGTATTTGTGAAACAGAGTTTAATTTAGATGTAATACGTGCAGATGATATATTCAGTACAAATCTTATTGTTGATGATATTATTAGCGCAATTGAAAATGCTACAATTATAATTGCTGATATTACAGGTAATAATCCTAATGTTTTCTATGAATTAGGAATAGCACATACACTTAAGAAAAAACAAACTATTATAATTACACAAGATGATTATTCAAATTTGCCATTTGATATTTCTACAGTTAGAATAATACAATATAGTAATACTATTGATGGTAGAACCAAATATGAGGAAAAGCTCAAAAGTACCCTAAATATATTATTATCTGATTACAAGTTAGTTTATCGTAACGAATTTGAACTTGTGAAAACTTTTTATTTAAATACAAGTAAAAGTGAATTATACTACATACCAGCATTATGTAAAGCTAATATCAATATTATAGCAGATAAACCTATATCTGTAGAAGGGAAAAATGATTTTCTTAAATCAAAAGGTTCAGCACATTCAATAAATTGCGTCCAAGCGTTAACAGTTTTCTTTGAATTAAAATATTGTGAAATAATTGGAGATAAAGTGATTATATCAGAAAGAGGAAAAGCTTTTGCAGAGTATTTGAATGATGAAGGTTTTGTACCAATTTCAATTAATGAGAAGAAATTATAATTTAGGCATTTTCCTACATTCTTTTGCAGCTTTACTACCTTTTAAATAACATTCCCTATATGTTTTTTCCTCTTCTCTTTCAGAAAGGGTTTTTAATTCATAATAATTTTCTCTGCTTTGTGGGTCTTGCATTATACTAAAACCTTGTGACAAACCTTCATTAAACCAATCCAATACACTCTCATAAGTTGTATAACCTTTTTCTGTTCGTCTATAACCAAGTTTTAAACCGTTATTTCGGATACATTTAAGTTTTCGCTCTCTATTTTCGTAACGTCTATAACTTGCCATATCTAATTAAAATTTATATGTTCAAAATCTGCTAATGCTGTTATACTGTGTCTTCTAAAGATTTCTTCAATCCTGTTAATGGTTGGGTGTTTTCTTTCGCTGTCGCTTATAGCCTTTAACCCTTCATCGAATTTGTTATCTGCATCGCTATAGTAATAATCTGGAAATGCTTTACTAAAGGAATGAAACAAATCTCTTCCTATCTCACCAAACTCCCATGCAAGAGCACAAGCCATAGAAAACCATTCACTATATTCAAACTCTTTTTTTGTGCCATATTTCTGTAAAATCTCAATCCATTTCTCTACAGTATCAAGATTTTTTCTATTAATCTCAGTTGGTTTATGTTGTTTCATAGTACTGAATCCGCTTTTAAGAATCCGATTATAAGTTTTTGCATTTTCATTTATATATTGTTTTGGGTCGTATGAAACAAATCTAATTCTACCTTCATTTGAACATGCACTATCAATTTTTATTCCGCATCGCTTAAAGTCAATTTCCAAGCTTTTAAAGCATTCTTTATGCATGCGCGGGTCTTTTATAGGTATAATAGCCAAGTAACCGCTACCGCTTGCGGAATGCCCCAAATAAGCAATATAAGGTATTACTGATAACACTTCTTTTAGGTTTTCAAAATATAGAACATTAGTGTTATCCTTTTTATCAATATCTATACAAATAACCCCATTGTGTTCAACCAAATCAGAATCTTTTCTTCCTATTGTTATTCCAGAGGGGACAAAAAAGGGTAAAGAGTTTTTTAACTTCTTACTCTTTTCTGGGTCTTTCTCACTTCTTAGTTTTAATATCTTATCCTTCCATTTGTCTGTTAATAAAACTTCCTTTAAACTTAATTCTGCTGTTGGTTTTTTATCCTCTAAACTTCCAAAAAAACTAACTTTTTTATCAAATATATTCTCCATAATCTTTTTTAGTTAAATATACTATCCTCACTCTCTTTGCGTGTGTATAGATTTTCTTCATCTTTGGCTA
>DUUN01000751.1 GCA_012841535.1 Gallicola sp.
ATTGAAATGTGGGGTACTTCTTAATTAATATATACACCTTTTGTCTAGTTACAATTTCACTTTATTCTCTACGAGGTATGAGCTGCATGATTTGAGAAAATATTGCTTTGCCGGAATTCATGTCGTACGCTATTAGAAGGGAAATCCAAAAGTAAACAATTCAAATCGTGTACAAGAAATCCAGTACACATATTATTAAATATTTGACACTAATAAACTTAAAAATATATTTTAATGGGACAGTAGTGAGTTAAATAGTTTTCTCCATTCTTCCATTATATTATCTTTACTGTATCTTCTTACGTTCTGTTTGGCTCTTTTCCCCATAGCTTTTCTGAGATTCTGGTCTTCAATCAAAATTGAAATCTTCTTAGACAATTCATTAATATCGTTTAATGGCACAAGAAAACCATCAACTCCATCATTAATAATTTCACTTGGACCTTCTGGACAGTCATATGATATTACAGGTAATCCACAAGCCATCGCTTCAATAATAACCATACCAAATCCTTCATATCTTGAACTCAATATAAAAATTGAACTTTCTAAATACTTATCAATTATTTTATTGACTGGAACTTTTATAGTAACTGATTCAGTTAAGTTCTTTGAAATAATTAAATCAGAGAGCAACTGGTGTTCCGTTCCATTTCCATATATTGTTATTTTCCAATCAGGATAAAACTCATTAATCTGACTCCACGCCTCAATTAATAAATCAAAACCCTTTTGATACTCAAGTCTTCCTACACAAATAATGTTTTTGATTTCACATTTACTTTGTTTCTGTGAAACAAAAGGTAGAGAATTTGGAATAACTAGGGGCTTACAAACTTTACTCCAATTTAATGCATCTTTATTTGTGAGTGTAACAAAAGCATCCAATTTCATTATCTTTTTTTCCAATTTTCTACGTAAATAATGTCCTATTAACCTTTTAATAAGACCTCCTTCGTCAAATCTGTGTAAAGCTCTTACGTATTTTTTCGGCTCATGCGCCTCTGCAATTTTCTTACTTCCATCCTTCATATCCATAAGAAAATCTAACTCACGTGCAACAGTTGTAATAACAATATCTGCTTTAATGTTATATAAGTGATACTTGACTGTTTTTTTATATTCCCTTAAAAGCTTAGAATATATTACAGCTCGTTTTAAAAAGTTATGCCGATATTGAAGATTAAAGTCAATCCCTAAATCCAAATGATGTACTTTATTAGACAAACTAAAAAATGGTTTTTGTCCAAACTGTTGTGTTGTTATCAGATACACTTCATAATTGAATACATCGGCAAAATAATTAAGTTTGTCAACAAGAATCCTATCAACACCTCCAATAAAAGTTAAACCATGATAAAGAAAAACAATCTTCATATTAGCATTTTTTTATTATTTGCAATTACTTAGGGTCTGCTTATTAAATCCCAATCAGGCACACAATTTCATTTGTGGCTTGACTGGATAAATGTTTATATTTCTCACTTTCATCAGTTTCGATAGAAACGAGACAAAATAAGGAAGGGGAATATCCCTCATGTACCTGA
>DUUN01000552.1 GCA_012841535.1 Gallicola sp.
AATAACCTCCAACCCAACTTCCACCATAACTCATTGAATATTGTGCTATAGTAGGATAGTTATTAACTCCATCAGTAAACGTTATAATGTCTCCAGCTCTTATATTGCTATCCATAGGTGCTTGTGGTACATTTACTAAATAAAATTCAAATCCATTTATTGCATTAAAAATGTTTTCAACTACTTCTTCGTTGATAATATAAACATTATTAGGATTAAGATATAAAGTAGCACCGTCATTTTCTTCATCTTGAAATTGAAAAAATTGAATGCCATTATCGTATACAACTCTAGTAATCTTTTTGTACTCTCCTAATATAAAATCACTACACTCATCTATATCTATTGTCTTACTAGAAGCTTTTTTATGCGGTTTAATCGTTAGTTTTCCATCTTCATTGATTTGTGCATATCCCGCTTGTAATTCAGCTATATAAGACACATATTCACGTGCTTGTACAGTATTATCATACCAACTAACGACTATATCGTTTAACCAATTAATACTGTCATCAAGTTCAATTCCTGCTTGATTGCATATATCAGCTAATATATCACTTAGGTAACAATCTTCTTCGAGTTCTGCCTTTTCGTTTATTATTTCACTTGCATCATAATTAAAGTTAAGGTTTACTAATTTATCTACCAAAGTATAGTTATATACATATCTATCTTCTGTAAAGCTATCTACTATTAAGTAAAAAGTAGTATTATCATCTTCAATCTTAACTTCATTTGGGTGGTTTTCTACCATTGCTTTATTTACACTTAATTTAAAACTATTGCTTGCTGTACTTCCTAATTTGAAACTATCAGTAAAAAGTTTATATTCATTATCTAAATAAGTATAAGAATCATCATCAACAAGAACTCCATCAAAATATACTTTTATCATTATTGACCACTAACTTTCTTTTTTTGTACCAAATTAAAAGACAAGGTATAATCTCCTGTCTCTAACATTTCAACACTTTTTTTGCTACAACGCATTTCTAATTCAGTAACTGTACTAAAAAATGGATTGTGTGATAGTTTGACATATATAGGATTTTGTAATAATACACTTAATAAAGTATTAACTTCTGTTTCTGATAAACAATTATAATTAAATTGTGCTTTAGTCCAAGATTTACTTACTACTGTATCAATTAAGTTTCCACTTGTTATAGAACGATATGAATTTTTATCTAAATCTTCCCAATCAATTTTAAAAGAAGAAGGAGTTGGCATATCAGTATATGCACCATTTACTTTTGCTTGCCAAAATGCCATACTATATCAACTCCTCTCCCATTATTCTTGATTGTTGTGTTATATATTTCTGTGCTGCTTGTCCAATAGCATTTTCACTTATATAAGCGTTCATATCTTTTCTTTTCAAGACATCTATCAATTCTTCAATTTTATTAACTACATCACTGTTGTCGCCTTTTGTTGCAAATCTACTAATGTATTCATCGCTATTAAATTTAGCAGGTACAACTTTTTCTCCCTTATGCAAGTGATATAATCCTTCGTAAGGAACATAATCAAGCCCTTCTGCATAACTCCCACTAATCAAATATCCAAAATTTTTACCTATATCTCCCCATTGGAACGGATTTAATATCGAACCAACAAATATTCCTAATCTGGCGAAAAAATTATTATAATCTTTTTCTGCTTGTTTAGTATTTGCCTTCGCTATAATTTCAACAGATGTAGAATAATTTTCTCCAGTTAAATCTTTTAATTTTGTTTTTAAATTATCTATTTGTTTTTGGTTGTCTTTAAATTTATCACTATTCTCATTCAATCTACTATTAGCTATTTCTAATTGATCTATAGTATCTTTATATGCTTCAGCTTGTTTTTGAATAGCTTCTTTTTGGGCATCAGTTAATTGATTTACTTTATCAGTAGCTGTAGCTAATTCATCTTGTTTTTCTATAGTTTCAAGATATAGTCTATATACTTCTTTTTGGGCATCTGTCATATCCCAATATGTAATTGTTCCATTTTGCACCTTATCATATAATTCTTTACCACTTATACCAGTTCTATTTTGGGCATCTATTAATTTTTCATTTGCTTCTTTGGATCTTATAACTGCATCTTCGTATTCACTGATCGCATCACTTAAATCTTTGTTTGCGTTTTTTAGATTATCTGTTGCTTCTTTTAATTTTTCCTGTGCTGTTTTTAAATTATCTGTTTCTTGTTTTGCATCTTTAGTATTTTTATAATATGTATATAACCCTGCTGCTAATAATCCAATAGCAACTATTAAACCTGCTTTTCCAAAAAGCAATCCCAACAAGCCTGCTGTTCCAAGAGAAATAATCAGGTTTTGTGTTGCTTCATCTAATTTTCCAAACCACTCCACAACTTTCATAACACCTTCATAAACAGGTCTCATTGCCTTACCTAAATTTTCAAAAAATGCAGTTATTTTTGGGTCTAACTCTACATTTTTAAAAGCGTCTATCCAAGAAGTGTCTATAGTTGCACCGCTGGCTCTATCATCTAAGTTAGTTATTTCATCAAAACCAGCAAGTGTTTTTGACAACTTACCTGCACTCTTATTAGCTTTATCCATTGATTTTTTCATGGCATTTGCTAAAAAATCGACACCAGTTAATGCCTTAATAAAGACATTTATATATTTAACTGCTTTAATAGTAAAATCAGCTATTATATCTTTTAACCAAGAAAACATAGAACCTAAACCTATCCAAGCTGCCTGAGTTTTTTTTGCGTTCTCTTGGTCAATAGAAGAATAAGCAGACATTGCTCTACTAATTACTCTAATACCTGTTTGAATACCAAATAAAGATAACGTAAATCTTTTAGCACTTTTTAATGATCTTTTCATTCCGTCTTGTACTTTGTTTAATGAAGCACTAAATATATTACTTTTTTGAGTTAGTTTATTATATTGATTCTCTAATTTTTCTAATTCAGCTTCTAGTTTAAATACATCTCCGACATCATAACCCATGTCTGCTTTTTCTAATAGATATTTTATATCATTCATTCTGACTTTTAAATATTCGGCTTGTTTACTACAATTTTTAATGTTTTTCCCTAATCTGATAAAACTACCACCATCGCCAACGTCAACAGACATATTTTCTTTTATCTTACTGGCAACATTTTGTGCAACTGTTTGTACTTTTTTTGCATTATCTTTAAATTTTTGTATCATAAGTTCGAGCGACACACTAAATTTTTCTTCCATTTGTTTTAACTCCTTTCTTTATACTTTTTGTTTAATGGAGTTTTTATTTTTAAGCTTGGTCTAGGAGGGTATAATTCAGGACAAGCTTCTTGAGGAGTTTTAGGAAATATTGCTTTACTCTTTTTATCTTTAAGTAAATCTGCAACACCCATTGTTATTAAATCTGCTTGTTTCCACAATTTATATGCTAGTCCTTTTTTAAGATATTCTAATGTATCTGATAATTCTCTTAAAGTCATATCATACATCTCATCATATCTTAACCCTATTTCTAAACCACGTTTATATAAAATATCAATTAGTTTTGTAAATCCTCTAGTACTTTCTTCTTGTTGTTCTTTTTGACTTCCTCTTTCAAAGTCTTTGCTTCCTCTAGTTGTTCCTTTGATAAAAAACCCGATACCACTAATGCCTCAAATATAACTTCCATCATAATTCTTTCGTATGTGTATCCGTTATCAACTAATTTATCTACTAACTCATCCGCTTCTTTTTCACATACATTATCTTTTTTACCTTTAAGTAAATATAAA
>DUUN01000704.1 GCA_012841535.1 Gallicola sp.
CATCTCTAACTTTTTGATAATCATCCATCATTAAAAATTCATCATAAAACCAAACAACATTTTTTACTAATAAATCTAATACTACTTCGTTAACTTCTCGACTTTTTAATTTTTCAATTGTTAACCCTGTAATTTTACTTAATTCAATTAATTCATCTTCTGTATAATAATCTATAGGAAAATGGTCACTTTTTTGAGAATTATGACTCGCACATAAACAAGTTGCTGTTTCATCTAATCTATATAAATATGCCAAAGGCATTGTATGATCTAAAGCCATTTTATTAAATGGTAATTCTTTAGAATCTGGACCACATTTGAAACATCGTTTATTAAATTTTTCCCAAATATATTTACTAAATTCTTTTTTTGTCTTTTTTTCAAATTCAAAATGAACTAGGTTTCTTCCCAACAAATGATTAACAAGAACTTCAATTGCTCTGCGTCTCAATCCATCTTCTTTAAATTGTTGAGGGTTTCTTTGTGGATTTAAAGGAGCATTAACGAAAAATTTTTTACATGCCTTACACTCTAATTGGTGACCAAAATATGTAACCACTTTGTTTTCCTCTAAAGTTAACCCTATTAGATCATCATTAGTTAATTCATCTTTATTTTGTATTTCATAAGCTCTAAAAGTAGAATGTGTGCAAGGCGCATTCTTTTTGCAATGTAGTGAAAAACTTAATGTTTTCATTTCGTCGTCAATGTTTATTGGTAAATATCTACCACATCTATTACAACTTTTCATTATCACTCTTTTTCCTTTAGTGAAATTATATTTTTCTATTAAATAATCTGTAATAGATTTTTCTGTATCTAGATAATATAAGTATGGAACATGCATCATTGTTTTTTGTTCAAAACTTTCAGCACATGATGCATCTAGAAATTCTTCTTTATCTATTGAATTAAAATCAAAAGAAATGAAATTCAAAACATTGCCTTTTTGACTTTTAATTTCCATTTTGACAGTAGCATCAATAATATTATCATCTATATTGATTATTTGCTTTGTATGGCAACCTATGTTTATCCAACTGTTTTCATTAACTACAAAATCTTTCCAATCGTGTCCGTACGAATATCCTTGTCCTTCATAGCAATAATCTAAAGATAGTTTTATTTCTGCTTTATATTTGGAATGGATATATCCTCCAAAAGCAATAATTGAAAATGCTCCTTCAAATAATTCTGTCAGCTTTATATTACTTTTATTAAAAGTAAACATCATAGTTTCTTTATCTGTTGTTAATTCTTCTGCATGTAAAATTAAACATTCTCCACCCGTTGTTTCTTCACAAGTGTGATATCCACTTTCTCGCGTAGTAGCTCTACGTCTATACGTTCTCAACTCCTGTTGTTCCATCATTTTTCCTCCTTTTCTATATCATAGTTCCATATTCCAAGTTTTCCTTTTGCTTTAATCGGTTCTATTATTTCTATATTATTTAAAACCCAAGCATATCGTCCTACTTCATATGTTCCACAAATATATTCTTGATGATTGTTTTGTTTTATATTTTTTATAAAATCTTCCGTCATATAAATACAATCAATCAGCTCACATTTGCATATGATATAGCCGTATTTAAAATCAGAATTTGATATCAAGCCCATTAATTCTTTATTATTTTTAACATCTTTAGAGACTTTCTTTAAACTTGTATGAATATATAAGGTGCCTCTATAATTTGTTTTCCATGATCTTGTTTCAATTAACTTTTTTTCTTCCTTTATTAATGTTCCCCATGGTTCAATAAGACTTATAACTTTCATATCTAACCCCTCCGACAATATTCTACCATATTTGACACATTTTTTACATAGTTGCTCTGAAATTAGAATTCAAAATTTTATAAAGTCAAGATATTTTTAGAATATTTTGATTTTTTTCATTTAGAGGGTTAAAAATCTAACCATTCCTTTTGACTAGTATTTGTGAAGGACAAAACTTTTCACAGTTAGGAGGAATTTAAATGATAAATCCAAAAATCATACCACAATATTTAAAAGAAAATGCTAGTTTCTGTAATTGGAGATATGAAAATCGTAATGGCAACTTAACTAAAGTACCTTACAATCCTAAAACAGGTGCTAGAGCTTCAGTTAAAGTTGATAATACATTCTCTAATTTTGAAACTGCAATTGAAAAAGTTAACAACTATGATGGTATTGGAATTAAAGTAGATGGAAGAATTATTGCAATAGATTTAGATCATTGTATTGAAAATAACAATTTATGCTCATGGGCATCAGATATTGTTTCTCATTTTAATAATACATATATAGAAACTAGTCCTAGTGGTAATGGACTTCGCATTCTGTTACTTACACCAGATAATTATAAATATGATAAAGATAAATACTACATTAAAAAAGGAAATGTAGAAGTTTATGTGTCTGGAGCAACAAATCGTTTTGTAACTATCACAGGGAATGCTATTCAAGATTTAGATGTTACTGAAAATATGGATGGGTTTCAATGGTTAATCGATACTTATATGAAACGCGAAAATTCAAAGACTACTATCATACAACAAGAGCGTAAAAGTTATTTAACAGATGAAAGTGTTATTGAAAAAGCAAAGTCATCTAGACAAGGACATAAATTTTCAAAACTATGGGATGGTAATATTTCAGATTATCCATCACATAGCGAATCTGATCTTGCTCTTACTTCTGTTCTTGCATTTTACTGCAATGGAGATAAAGAACAAATTGATAGATTATATAGAAAGTCAAAATTATTTCGTGCTAAATGGGATGGACTTCGTGGAAATAAAACTTATGGAGAAATGACCATTGATACTGCTATAAGCGGGATAAAAGAATTCTATTCTCCAATAGTAACAACTAATCCAACAGAAGATTTTAATGATGATTTTGAAAAGTTATTTAACTTAAATCCAAGTAATGTTGCAAAATATCCATGGACTGATATTGGTGCTGGAATGTTATTTGCTGATTTCTATCAAGACAAACTTCGCTATGTACCTGAACGTAAATCTTGGTTTTGTTATGAAAGTGGAATTTGGACACAAGACATTGGTGGATTAAAAGCAATGAAGTTTTGTATGACTCTTGCTAATTTACTACATATGTATGCTCTAAAAATTGAGGATGAACACAAGCGAAAAATCTACATGGATTATTCAAAAAAATGGCAGTCGCATAATTATCGAGTAAATATTCTAAAAGACGCTCAAGTATATCATCCAATTTCTATATCTGAATTTGATAGTGACCCATATACCTTTAATTGTAAAAATGGAACTATTAATGTGAAAAATCGTGTGTGTTTAGAACATAAGAGTTCAGATAAACTAACGAAAATATCAAATGTAGAGTTTAATCCTACTGCACGTAGTGATAGATGGAACAATTTCATTTTAGAAATAATGTCTGGAGATTTAGAAAAAGCAAAGTTTCTTCAAAAAATATTTGGATATGGGCTTACTGGTGATACAAGACATGAATGTATGACTATTCTATATGGAGCAAGTACACGTAATGGAAAAGGAACTCTATGTGAAAGTATATTAAAAGTTTTAGGTTCTTATGGCTGTACTGCACGTCCTGAAACAATAGCACAAAAAAGCAGTAGTAATAGTTCTCAACCTAGTGAAGATATTGCTCGTCTTGCTGGAGTACGTTTTGTAAACATTTCAGAGCCTGGCAAAGGATTAGTATTAAACGTAGCACAGGTTAAAAGCATGACTGGTAATGATACATTAAACGCAAGGTTTCTACATGAGAATAGTTTTGATTTTCAACCACAATTCAAACTATATATAAATACAAACTATTTACCCACTGTAAACGATATGACTATTTTTACAAGTGGACGTATTATCATTATCCCTTTCGAAAGACATTTTAATGAGTCAGAACAAGATAAATCTCTTAAAAGGGAATTTGCTAAAGATGAAGTTCAAAGTGCTATTTTAAATTGGCTCTTAGATGGATATGAATTACTTCAAAAAGAAGGTTTAACAATTCCAAAGTCAGTTACAGATGCAACTGCTCAATATCAGCACAATAGTGATAAACTACAACTTTTTATAGAGGAATGTATGGAACAAGGAGATTATGAAGAAAAAACTTCAAGTGTTTATCAGTCTTATAGAAGTTGGTGTTTAGAAAATGGTCACTATGCAGAAAGTATGCGAAACTTCAAACAAAGTTTAGAGGCTATTGTTCCTGTAGTTCGTAAACGTCCTAAAGCTGGTGGTGAGAAAACCACAATGGTTACAGGCTATAGGTTATTGCCAGATTTTCTCAAATAATTATTTGGGGCATTGTGGCAAGTAAAATAGTCAATTCAAATATTAATATCTCTATGGAGTTTATATATATTTATCTGCCACACTTGCCCCCACTGTGAAGGAGGTGATGTGTATGATTTGAGTAATAATCGCTTTATTACCATTAATACCCTAGGGGGGATTCAAATCTCTAAAAAGTATGAGCGTTGCAACGGGCGTGGGGTCTTATGTGTAAAAAAGGCGAATTCAAAAGGGTAATTAAACCATTAGGTGTTAATATACCACCTATAACAAAAAGTATATTAAATAATTAATAATATGGAGGAATTAAAAATATGAAATATGATAAATTTACAATTGAAACAACAAGTTATAATAATTCATTTTGGAACGAAATGATGAAAGGACATAATAAGTCTGAAGTTCTAAATAAAGGAAACATTGGCAGTGAAATGTTTGTGTTACCTTATGATAGTAATAAAAAATACAATGACATTATTAATGATGAATGTATTTTTAGAAAAATAGCTACAAACTTAAAAGCTAAGGAGTCTGATAATACTATTTTAGTATCAGATAGTGATGATACTGCAGAATGGTCACAAAGCAATGATCCACAAAACATAAAAAATGTAGTTAATAACTTTACTAGGAAAAAGATGGAATGTCATACGCTCTCTATTATATCTAGAATGGATTCAGATATTATAGAAGATGAAAAGTTTGATATAGAAGATTATCTTATAAAACATTTCGCTAAAAGTTTTGGTAAAGCTGAAGAAAATGCATTTATTAATGGTACAGGAATTAAAATGCCTACAGGTATATTAAATAATACTGATGGTGCTGAAATCGGAGCTACTACTACTGAACTTACTTTTGATAATGTCATTTCACTTTACTTTTCAGTTAAACCAGAATACAGAACAAAAGGTTCATGGCTTATGAATGATGAAGTCGCTAAAACTTTATACACATTAAAAGATGCTGATGGCAATTATTTGTGGAATCATAATACTAATACTATTATGGGTAGACCTGTATATATAACAAATGCTATGCCATCAACTGGTAAAATAATTGCTTTTGGTGATTTTAGTTACTATTGGGTTGTTACTAGAAAACCTATTAGTGCTCGTGCAATAAACGAATTATTTATTGCAAATCAACAAATTGGATATTTAGCAAGTGAATATTTTGATGGAAAGCTAATAAGAACTGAGGCAATAAAAGTTCTACAATTAAACTAGGAGGAATTGTAAATATGAATACAAGCTCAAAAGAAACAATTCTAAAAATTGATGATGTTGTGTTCATTATAGAATATGAAACAAGTAAATCATCAAAAGATACTGCTTATGATAAGGTGAAAAAATTAATATTAAATCATATTAACGATAAAGAAATTATAAATCAATTATCAGCCTGATATAACTTGATATATCTCAAATAGTACGGTAATATCACACTACCCTAGAAGGGTGTTCCATTAGAAGGCTGTCAATTAGAAAGGAGAAATAATTATGAATGAATTATATAGACAGTCTTGTGTTGCAACACCAGATAAAATTACCGCTCTATATTGTAGATTATCTAGAGATGATGAATTACAAGGTGATAGCAACAGCATTAAAAATCAAAAATCAATATTGAAAAAATATGCCGATGATAATGGATTTATAAATACTGAATTCTTTGTGGATGATGGTGTAAGTGGAACTACATTTGATAGACCAGACTTTCAAAGAATGATTACAGAAATGGATGCAGGAAGAATTGGAACTATCATAGTAAAAGATATGAGTAGACTTGGTAGAGATTATCTTAAAGTTGGATACTATACTGAGATAGCTTTTCCAAATGCTGAAGTTCGATTTATTGCAATTAATAATGGAGTTGATAGTGCAAATCAACAAGATAGCGATTTTACTCCATTTCTTAATATAATAAATGAATGGTATGCTAAGGATACAAGTAAAAAAATAAGAGCAGTATTTAAAGCTAAAGGAGAATCTGGTAAACCATTGTGTACAAATCCGCCCTTTGGATATAAAAAAGATCCAGATGATAATAATCATTGGATTGTAGATAAAGATGCTGCCAAAGTGGTAAAGTATATCTTCCAATTATGTATCGAGGGATATGGTCCAACGCAAATTGCTCATAAACTTAAAGATGAAGGAATATTTACACCATCTTACTATTTTAAAAGCATTGGATTATATCCAACTGCTCTTATAACAGAAGAACCGTGTAAGTGGTCTGCAAGAACTGTAGCAAATATTTTAGATAAACAAGAATATCTTGGACACACTATTAATTTCAAAACTAGAAGAAAATCTTATAAGATTAAAAAGAAAATTGATAATGATCCATCTGAGTGGAAAATTTTCAAAAACAAACATGAAGCAATTATAGATGAAGATACTTTTCAAACAGTACAAAGAATAAGGAATGGTAGACGTAAGCGTACTCCACTTGGAGAAATGCCAATTCTTTCTGGAATGGTATATTGTGCCGATTGTGGTGCAAAACTATATCAAGTACGTTCTAAAAATTGGAATCATGATAAAGAATATATGGTGTGTGCAACTTATAGAAAACGTGGAAAGCATAATTGTACTTCACACCAAATAAGGAATATTGATATAGAAAAAGCTTTATTATATATGATTCAAAAAGTAACTTCCTTTGCAAAAGATTACCAGAACGAATTTGTAAAAGTTGTTACTCAAAATAATAATAAAGAACTAGATAAGAAAATAAGAGAATACAAAAAAGAATTAGAACAATCACAAACTCGTGTTTCTAAACTTGATTTCTATATTCAACGACTATATGAAGATAATGTTGAAGGAAAAGTTAGTGATGACCAATTTATAAAGATGTCATCAACTTATGAAAAAGAACAACAAATTTTATCATCACGAATCAAAGAACTTACTTCTATTATCAATGATGAGCAAGATAAAGTTGTTAATACTAATAGTTTTCTAAATCTTGTTAAGAACTATACCAATATTACAAAATTAGATGCAGAAATAATAAGAACATTTATTGAAAAAGTGTATATATACAATGTGGATGAAACTCAAGGCAGAAAAACAAAGAAAATAAAAATAGTATTTAATTTTATTGGTGAAATAAAAATACCAGAAAAAGAACAATAAAAAAAAGGCATAACTTGTAATTTCAGTTATGTCTTTTTTATAAAAATTAACTAATCCCTAAGGAATTCTCCCTTTATAGTAATTCTTTTTATTATCTTCTATGACTTGTATAATCCTTTTGGACGAATGTTAGGGCGATAAAAGAGATGCATAGTAAAATGAAACCTAATATAATTAAACCAACATTCATATTTAACCAAGCTTCATAACTTATGGTGG
>DUUN01000678.1 GCA_012841535.1 Gallicola sp.
AATAAATAGGATAAAACGGTAATGAACTAATTAAAATACCCTTAAACATTCCAAAATGGCTCGAATTTGATAAGTATCCCGTAAAAACAAAACCCAAAACATTTATAAGCAGTAATGCTGTCCAAGTTTTAAAAAACAGCACTTTTTTTCCCCGAGTTAATAACAATTTCAATAAATATATACCTGATATTGCAAGAAATGAGAATAAGCACAACTGTGAAATTATTGAACCAGTCGCATAAAATACTCCCTGACTAAAGTATACTACGATAAGAGAGATAAGAATAAAAAGGAGATATTTCTCTTTAAACATTATAATTTTTCAATTTTAAGCCTTTTATTTACGATGCTATCCAAATCTATCCATTCACCAAATATATAATCCCATTTTTCAGGATGAAATGGCTTAAGACCCCCAGCGCTAAAGAATGTAAACTCTCCAAATAACACATTGCCATTTACTTCATAAAAATCTATTCTAACATGAGGAAAACTATCAGACAATTTACGAGACAGCTCTTCCATAAAGTAAAAATTTATTGGTTTATCTATCTTTTTTTTACTCGGTCCATTTGCTCTAATAATATCTAATTGCTGGAAATTCATATCAAAAAAATCAATATTTGGATTTCCGGAATTCCTATTACTAGATACGAACATGATTTTAGGGATGCCGTTAAAACAATAATACTTGTAATCTTTTAAATCTTCTTCTCCTATATCTAAATACTCCTCGGCTAAAATTCTTGGAGTCACATTCTTATAGGGCCATTCACGTGATAAATAAAAATGTTTTCGTTTCAGATGAAAGTTGAGTTTCTTTTTAGCTGCTACAAAATCAAATGTTGATTTATCTTTGCAAATAACCACACCACCTTGGTCGTGTGTTGTTTTTAAGACGAATTTATCAGGTAATAAATCGAAATCTATTTCATCGAAGGAATTCCAAACACCATAATTTTTAACTACATACTCCTCTCCAATAGCATCTTTAACAATTGCTTTTGCTTCGTACTTGTCAACCATTTTTGTCATTATGGGCTTTCTATAATTTAATTTTAGCCATTGAAGCTTTTGATTGTAAGTTTGTGGATTTTTTAAATCAAGTCGGTAACCGGTACGAAGTGGGAATAACAATTTTAAATATGTTCTATCATCTAACAAAGGTGATATTAAAAGTAAGAATTTTATTAGTATCACTTTAGGGTTTTCTAAAACCGTTTTCACTTTTCTATTTAATAAACTATGCTTCATACAAATAACTTAATTAAACTTTTTAGATTTCCATAACATATCCTTAATTGACTGAAATAAGAGATATTTTTATTGTAATTTATATTTTGACACATAATACTCCAAGACTTTTTCTGACAAATCATGATGAGCCTCACAACGCATTAAATTCAGATGTAGTGAAGCAGCCTTTTTATTTATAAAATTTAGCCCTAACCTTCTTAAAATTGCGCTGATATACCTATTTTCTATAGATGCTAAAGGTGACCAATAATTTAGATATTCTTTTGATTTTTTTTCAATATACTTTTCCCAATGCTTCTGAATTATGTCTGAATTTTGAATTAACTTACAAAAACTTTCAATCTTTCTTAAAACGTGATCCTTTTCATCATCTTTCAATAAAATCAAATTAAAACTATCTTTCTTCTGTTTTACTGGATGAACTAGACATTCAATGTTCTCATTCGTAATATCAACCTCTAAAACCAGACCAGTGTACCACTCTTCATTAAGGTTCTTCTTAGTAAACAGAAAATTTCCAAGACTATAATAAATTGGTACTCCTTTATACATTTCATAACCACTTATGCAATGTGTATGATGACCAATAACTATATCAGCACCTTGATCTGCATAAAAACGATATTGCTTTTGCATTCTAGGGCTGGGAAGATTATAATATTCATGACCTCCATGTACAATAACAATAACCTTATCATGCGTTGCTTTAGCTTCTCTAATTTGATATGCATTATCAATTATATCCATCGGATTTGCACCGGGTGAGTCTTCTTCTGCAATTGACCACTCATTTTCGCAAAAGTTGATAACGGCAATTTTCATTCCCTCACTATTGAGAGTAATAAATTTGGCAGCATCTTTTAGATTAACACCTGCACCTACATAGGATATCTTATCCCTTTTTAGTGTATTAAGTGTATCTAATAAACCTTTAGTACCATAATCAAGAATATGGTTATTAGCTAAAGTAACTCCATCAATATTAAGTTGTTTTAAAACTGAAATTGCTGACTGTTCTGACATCCTTAAATGAGGACCAGTTTTAATAATTTTATTTTCTGACCTATCATCAGTAATAGGTGCCTCCAGATTGACTATCCGATAATCTGCCTCTAAGAA